>NZ_JBMPZU010000012.1:0-13878 GCF_049463095.1 Neobacillus sp. 19
ATGTTGCTGGTCTACTGGTTCGGTTGTGCAGCCGTTATTAACCCAAACCCAACAACCTAGATAGGCATTTTCGCGATTTATCGTGAAACGCTTTCGCGTTTTTCGTGCGCCGCTTTTCATATATGACAAAGGGACAATCATCATATAGTGGGAAAAAAATCAGCGATTTCCTAAAATTTTCTTAAAAAGATATAGAACGTCTGCAATACATGCAAACGTTCCATTGGAGGCGTTACTATATGTCTGAACTTGTAGCATCGGTGGTAATAATAACATATGCATTTAGAATAAAAGTGAATGGACAAGTGTTGGATAAAATTAAAATAGGCACGAAGTTCAACAAGATTATTCACTTACCATAAATAGCTGCACATAATTTCGGCTCTAAGGATTTTATACGTTATAGAAGATTATCCCTTCGTTAGATTAACAGAGCCTTTCTATTTAAAAATAATAGGAAAAATAAATGTAACGAAAGCTGCCCAAAGTCCGTAGACCGGCAAATACTTAGTAACGGCATCTTGGATAGCTGATAGCCCGGATTTGTTTTGTAGAAAACGAATATAGGAAATCATAATCCAAATTAGATTTGCCCAGATAAGGATATTTACTCCTAAAACAGCAAGTCTATTAGGCGTAATCCCATAAGAAGAAAGTCTGAACACAATGGCTGACAAAGCCACACTGTCAATGATAAGCGCAAGACCAATTAAGGCAAAATTTATATAATCTGAAATGTTCTTTTTCTCGTCTGAATCGCTTTCGGTAATGGAAAATATAGTAACGGCCAAGACACCAAGAAGTATTCCGTTGAAGGCTATCAGGAAATTTCGGTCTAAGAATGGATTTTTTCCGACCCATATAACCGTTATAAGATAGACCAACAATGTGACCAAGACAAGAGGACTAAAAATTTTAGCTATATATGGTGTAATATTCTTAGCAAGTTTAAGATTCATTGCTACCAGGTATGCGGCCACAATAGCAAGAGCGGCAGCACCAAATAAAACGACATTACTAAAATAGAAGTCTTCTATATCCAAGCTAACAAAGCTAAATAACTGCATAGTTAATGCGGCTAGCACCATGCCGCTGACTGCCATACTGGCGTAGAGAATACAAAATTCCAAATTAAATTTAATATAGGCTAATCTTGAACTGCCTTTTGCATATTCATTTCCTGTAAATGCAAGCCCTACCAATACCCATAAGAATATGGGTAGGTGTAAATAAGCAAGGATAATACTATCTTTATTATTTAATGGCAGCATATTAAGATAAAACCCGGAAATTAGGAACAACGTTGCAAGGGAATATACAACATACTTTTTCGGCTTATTATGGTAAACAAAATAGGCGGCAATAAAGGGAATTATGCCAAAGGCCAGGTTAATTGGAGCAATTGCTTCCTGTTCGACAAAATGGAAAATGATCCTGGTGCTTATCCCAGCCAGAAGGGATAAAATGCCCATGAATAAGAATCCTTTTTGAAAGAAGGAAGCTTTTTCTGTATGTGCCATCTCCTTGAAATGCAATCTTTCATACCAAACGCCAAGAACCTGAGAATCAGGATTTTGTTCCCATGCATGTGAGAATGATTTTTTAAAAGTTTTCGGGTCTTTTCGATACATTCTCTCCAGCTCATGAGGGTTAGCCATATTTTCAATAATATAATTGTTACTGTCCATAGTTATACCTCCCCTAATAATTGCTATCTTAAGTTTTCTTCACAATGTTTAACTGTCTTCGTCACTTTTGTATTCTAAAATATCTCCAGGCTGACATTCTAAAGCCTTACAAATTGCCTCTAAAGTGGATAATCGGATCGCTTTTGCCTTTCCATTTTTCAATATAGAAAGGTTCGCCATTGTTATTCCTACCTTCTCCGAAAGTTCTGTTACGCTCATTTTCCTTTTTGCTAACATCACATCAATATTGATTATAATTGCCATTGTTATTCACCTCAGACCGTTAGATCATTTTCCGATTTGATATCAATTGCTTCTTGTAAAAGTTTTTGGAGAACAGCCGAAAAGACTGCGATCACCATCGAAGCAAAAGGAACAACCAATCCGACAAAGATAACTCCTGGTGCATCGTCTACTTCCGCAAAGATATAGAAGAGCGGCCAAACTAGCACATGCAAAATACTGATTGTGATGGCACAGTATTTGATTTTCTTTAAAGCTTTTACAGATAAATCAGAGAAAGCTTTATTTTTGTCAATATAGCGTAAGAGTTTAAAGGCCTGAAACAAGGCAAAGTAATAAGGTATCGCGGATGCATCAAAAACGATGAAAACGAGATATTTTATTAAAGCAAACTCTGGAAGCAATTTTGTTGCAAGATCCGCCATCTCTGGCACCAAAAAGATGCACAGAGCAAGAACTGGGACTCCCAAAAAAATAACAGCTATTTTTAAAAACAATGTCCTTACTTGTTCCATAAAAAGCACCTCACTAAATGATTCTGTTTTGATTTTAATACAAAATTTATCGATTTACAATAAATTTTTATTATATTTTATAATATTTTTATTGATATTTTATTATTAGACTTTTTATACCTATTCTAATAGATTGAAAGGAACAAAAGTTTAGGAACAAAATAAAAAAGCTAGACCTTTTCGAAAAGGTTACTAGCTTCAGTTCCAGAATAAAATTAAAGTTTTTTAACCCTAATTGGACTTACCATTAAAATCGCTAGGATGAGGGTAATCCATGGATTGCTATATGAAAAGAATCCCATTCCAGCCAATGGCAATCCAGCTGCTGGTATGGGTAATCCTTTAAAATACCCAATGGTCGGCTTAACACTAAACCTAGCTAATCTTAAGGCTCCCATCGTTGGAAAAATGATAAATGCTAAAGAAGTTAAGATGGATGGTGCTGCTATGGTATGAAATAGAAGCGCTGGAGCTACTCCGAAACTTACAATATCCGCTAAGGAATCCAATACGACACCAAACTCACTGTTCACTTTTAATGTTCTTGCAACCCTTCCATCAAGAAGGTCAAAAACTGCGGAAAAGAAAATTAAAATGGACGCTACTTCTATAAATCCACTCATATTAAAGGTTATGGATAGAACTCCGCACAAAAAATTTCCAATCGTAAATAAATTGGGTACAGCTTTTACGATCTGATGGAACAAGGCAGTCCCCCTGACGTTAACGAATCATTCCATTTATATAGCATTTTCTAACTAACCTAACCTTATGCTGAAAATACCCATTTTTTCATTTTAATGAAATATTAATGGTTTATTAAGGGGAAAAGACAAGTTTCTTTTATATAGTTAAAATGCCCATTTAAATCGAAGAAATTGAAAAGAACCTCAAGGAGGGTTTTTAATGAATTACAAATTATTTCACGCTATCAATCAACATGCTGGCCATCATCCTTTTTTAGACGGATTAATGGCTTTCGTTACCAAAGATGCATTGATTGTTTATACAGTCGTTCTCCTTCTTATGTGGATTTTTGGAAAAGAAAAATATAAATACTCTGTTGTGTATGCTGCTATAACAGGTGCAATCGCTTTATTCATTAACTATATCTTAGGACATATCTATGATGAACCGCGTCCATTTGTGACACATCATGTGAACCTATTGATTCAACATGCAAAGGATTCTTCCTTTCCAAGCGATCATACAACAGGTGCATTTTCGCTAGCACTTGCGGTAGTAATGCGTCATCGTAAAATTGGTTTTGGAATGCTTTTCTTTGCAATACTAACAGGGATCTCCCGTATTTATGTCGGGCACCATTATCCTTTTGATGTGCTAGGAAGTATGATTGTCGCACTCTTGACCAGTACGCTTATATATAAATTTAGTTCGGTATTTGAACCACTTGGTCGGATCATAATTAGCATGTACAACCGAATTCCACTAGTTCCAAAAACGGAACAAGACCTTTCAAAATGAGGATCCCCATAACTGGTTTTACCGATAAATAAAAAAACGTAATGGTTCCAGTTTTCTAGTACTGGCATCATTACGTTTTTTATTTACTTTCTTTAGTTCTAGGTTGTAACCGTCTTACTCATTTATTCATTCATCGTTTTTTTGGAAATGTTTGCTTCAAAATTATTCAGAATGGTAAATAACATCGATTTTGCCCCATTTAAGTGCTGATTTTGATTTACCCATTGTTGGGGTTTCTGAATAAATTCACCTACACGAATTTGGCTGCCAAACATATGCTCCAAACCGTCAATCATCTCTCCTGTGAATTCAGGATGAAATTGCAGGCCTAAAACCCTGTCCCCGTAAGAAAAAGCCTGGTTTGTACAGCCGCTATTTGATGCCAAACGAATGGCGCCAACTGGCAGGTCAAAGGTATCGCCATGGAACTGGAATGCAATGAGAGATTGAGGTACTCCTGTAAAAAGCTTGGAATTTCCCGCTTCCTCTGTTTTATCTATCTGCCACCAGCCAATTTCCTGGTGGGTATGTGGATAAACCTCTCCCCCAAGACTTCGGCCAGTAACTGTGAACCAAGACAAATGCCCAATATCCATTTTCCCTGATCAATGGCCTCACGAATAAATTGTTTTTCCTGAATTAACCAAGGAAATAAAGATTCCTCATAAGCACCCATCCTGCCGCCTAAGATAATTAACAAATCAAACTGATCCATAGAAGGAAAAGTCTCACCATCATACATCCGAGTACGAGATAATGAAAACTTTTTCCCATTTACCCATTCCTCTATAAACCCCGGGGTGGCCAATTCGTCATTTTGAATAAAGTGGATTTTCATTTGTTCTTCTCCTTGCTGCTAAACTAGCATACTTAGAATCTTGCAGAGAAAATATTCCGTTCCCAATCACTTACATAGCGTGAATATTTATCCCATTCCGTTCTTTTTATTTTAATAAATTCTTCCCATATGGATCTGCCGATGGTTTGGGCCAGTACAGAATCTTCTGCCAAACAATCAATCGCTTCCTTTAAGCTTCGTGGTACCCAGCTGATCCCCCGTTCTTTTAATTGAAACTCACTTGCGGCGCTTACATCAAATTCAATGGGCTCACCGGGGTCAATATTATTTTGAATCCCACGTAGTCCTGCTGCAACAATACAAGCGGCTAGAAGATACGGATTGGATGTTCCATCTGCTCCTCTGTATTCGAACCGCCTCGCCCTTCTTTTCTCAGGAATACGGACTAAAACGGAACGATTCCCTGATCCATAACAAATATGTGCCGGCGCCCATGATCCCGGCTGCATTCTTTTATATGAATTGACACTCGGCGCACCAATAGCAACAAGTGATGATCCATGCTTTAACAAGCCTCCAATGAAATGATAGGCCTTTTCCGACATATCCAGTCCACGGTGATCCGTAGTATCCTCAAAAAGATTTTCCCCCGTATCATCATATAAGCTGATATGAACATGTAGTCCACTTCCGGCTAAATGTTGGAAAGGCTTCGGCATGAGGGTTCCCACCATTCCTTTATCACGAGCAATTTGTTTGAATAAGTGCATAAAGGTCACTTGGTCATCTGCGGCTTTTAACGCATTCGTATACTTTAAGTTGATTTCTAGCTGTCCAGGGCCAAATTCACTTGATAACTGTTCTGTTTCTACCCCCATGGCCTCCAATGAGTGAACAAATTCTTGAATAAAATCTTCCTGTATATCAGCGCCCTCCGTAGAAAAGCAATGGCTGTTATCGGCAGGAACAAGCTGTCCATCGATTTCTTTTAATAAATAGGCCTCCTGCTCAAACGCCATATTCATTTTGCCGCCGAGAACGGATTCCACTTCATTTAATAGCCGCTTAAATGCACTTCGTGGGCATCCTTGCCACGGATCGCCGTTAATATCCACCAAATCACAAATCATCCGCGCGGTATTTTTTCGATAAGGAAGGATGGCAAATGTACTTGGATCCGGTACAGCAAAAAAGTCTCCATCATTAGGGCCGTAGGCAGGGTTTGGAATATATTCATCAAATACATCAAAACTCATAATCGCGGTACTGAAATTAATCCCTTTTTCCATTGCATCCATTAATTGGGCGGGCCGAATCGTTCTACCACGGGTGACACCTGCATAGTCGAGAAATTCGACACGAATAAATTCCACTTTTTCTTTTTCAACAATCTCTAAGACCTGTTTTTTTGATAACATTATTTTTCCACTCCATTTTGTAATCTGCTTAACACAACAAATGTAAATAATTCCACTCCCAGAGGAATAATCGATTCATGAAATTCAAATTGGGGGTGATGCAGATCGTAATTAGGCTTATGGTCCTGCGCGGTTCCTAATCGAAAATACGTGCTCGGTACCTTTTCAGCAAAAGCGCCAAAATCATCCGCTCCCATGGAAGGTTCCTTTAACTGCATCACCTTATCAGGACCAAAAAGTTCGATCGCACTCTCTTCAAGGGCACGGGTAACCGTATCACTATTAATCACAGGTGGATGGCCGAGCTTATAATCGACAATCGCTTTCCCTCCAAAGCTAGATGCGGTGTTTTCACACAACTGAGTCAGTTGCTCTTTCAGTCTATTTCTCGTTTCCTGCATGACAGATCGTGTTGTTCCTTCTAAAACAACAAGGTCCGCTACTACATTGCTTGCATTGCCGCCGTTAATTTTTCCCACATGGACAACAACAGGCTCAACAGGATTACTTGCCTTTGTTACTAATGTCGGCAGTGACTGGAGAATTTGCGAACTGATCGTTATGGCATCCACAGCTTGATGGGGTCTTGCACTATGGCCGCCTTTTCCTCGGACTTCAATCAAAAAGTCGTCACAGGACGCTGTAATGGCTCCATATCTCACTCCTACCGTACCATGAGGGAGGTGCGGCCATAAATGAAGGGCAAGCATCGCGTCTAAAGAAGGATTTTCCAACACTCCCAGCTTAATTAACTGCTCTGCCGCACCGTCTGCCTCCTCCCCAGGCTGGAAAATACAGCGCACTCTGCCTTTTAAGCTGCTTTTCAGCTCGTTAAGCATATAAACCGTGCCAAGAAGGATCGTCGTATGCCCATCATGTCCGCAGGCATGCATGATACCTGAATGAAGGGAAGAAAAAGGAAGACCTGTTTTTTCCTGAATTGGCAGGGCATCAATATCGGCCCGAATCCCAATGGTAGGTCCTTCCCCTTTTTCACCGACAATGTCTACGAAAATCCCTGTTTCTCCAATTTTTTTAAAAGGAATTCTCCATTCTTCTAAACAGGAGGCAATATATTGTGAGGTTCTAAATTCCTCGAATGAGAGCTCCGGATATTGATGAAGATGTCGGCGAATCTCGATTAATTTTTCTAATAGATTTTCGTTTACCTTAACCATATTCTTGCTAATCAATCTTTTCATCCTCCTTACATCGTTGTATCTTTACCGGCTTTGGAAGATTGACTTTTTGATTTATAAAAAAAGCGGAACAATACATAAAGAATGGCCATCCCGATGGCTCCGCGCACAAGTGTCATAGGACTTCCAATAAATGTGCCGTAAAAAACAATCCCAATACCGACAAACCCAAGAATCGGAAACAATGGATAAAGCGGCTGTTTCCACGGTAGCATCTGTACTTCCTGAAGGGCCTTTTTTCGATAAAGGATCGCGGCAATTAGAGCAAGAGTCCATGAAACCAGCCATGCTAAGACAAGCTGAGTCGATAGTTCAACATAAAGAAAATCTGGATTGAATGATCCTAAAATGACTAAACCGACAGACAAGGCCCATACTACGATGATTCCATATACAGGCGTTCCTGTTTTCGGATGGATGTGCGCAAAAAATGAAGGAAGGAAACCACTTTTTGCCTGTGCATAAAAGATACGGGAAGAAGCATAAAGCGTCCCCATTAATATACATGTGGCTGCTGCAATCCATGCTGCCATATTCATGATAAAGGCACCAGCAACACCAAAGACCATACGTGCAGCCTCGGTGAACGGCGAGCTATCCATCGTGATTTGATCCCATGGAATCAATCCTTGCAGGACAGCCTGAGCTGCTGTATACAACAGAAGAAAGGTAATACTGGACCAAATCAATGCCTTTGGCAGATCCTTTGGATTCTTTACTTCCCCTCCGGCCGTTGCTAAAGTGACAGCACCGAGATACGCATAGGTCCCAAGTGGAACGGCTGCCCAGAAACCATCCGTCCCATGTGGTAAGAATGGAGTAAAATGATCAAAATTGATATCCTTCATTCCAATGATAGAAAAAAGAGCCATAACAAGTGTCATGATCACAACCAATATTAATTGTGTCCTGGCAGCAATCTCAGCACCTAATATGTTCAAGACGGCAAAAATGGTAATGAAGAAGACGGCAAAAAATACCGGCCAAAACTCCCCGTGAAGCTGTGGGAAAAACCACATGGTGAGCCTGCCTAATGCAAGGCCAACGCTTCCACCCGCAATAACCCAGCCAAGGGCAAAGGTAAAACCGGATAGAAACCCCCACCATTTGCCCATAAAGCGTTCAACCCAATGGGACATGGCCCCTGCATTCGGCATTCCAACTGCCAGCTCCCCTAAAGAGACCATCAGAAATAACTGAGATAAACCGGCTATACCGTAAGCAAGAATCGCACCTGGCCCTGCAGTCGCAATCCCTTGACCCATGAGCAGGAAAATTCCATCACCAATAACGGCTCCTACGCCAAGGGCCCATATCGACCAATACCCAAGCTTCCTCTGCGGTTCAAGACTTAATTGATTCTTATTGCTCATGTAATTGCCCCCTTTAATTGGTCTTGATAAACATTTTCGAAATTTCGATAAAGAACCATTTCACCTATGACTCTAGCAGTTTCTGCATCCATATAATCCGATTCAACCCAGGATCCCAGCACCTCTTCAAAGCATTCTTTAAATAATTGTACCCCCAGCCAATTCATTTCCGGCACCGTAAATGCATCGGAGCCATACATGACCTTATCAAACGGGGCAAATTCAAACACCTGAGATAGAATTCTTTTAACGCCATGGCCGCTGAACGGATTTTGTAAGGAAAGATCCATATAGACATTTGGAAGAATACTAACAATGAAAGCAGCCTCTTCCACCCACGGATATCCGCCATGGACAAGATGGACCTTTGTCTTTTCATATTTCGAATCACGCAGCATATCTAGTAAAAAACTTGGACTTGCTTTCGGCAGCACAACCTCCCCGTCCCCGATGCCAGTATGAATATGCATGACCTTATTGGCGACCGTACACTCCTCCATGGCCACATGGAGACAATAATCTCGGAAACTCTTTACTTTTGCCCGGGTATTTTGCCGGAATGCCTCGTATTCCGCAGCCGCATTTCCTTGATCCATCGGAGCAATATCTAGTCCGCTCCGGTAAGCGATAATAGATTTTAACCCAACGACCTCATTCCTCTTTAAGGCATCGGCAAGCACCGTACGATATTTTTCAATGAATTCACCAAAATTTTGACATTCTTCACCTAAGCGGACCATTTCCGGCTCAATTCGGAAAACCTCCCATATTCGCGCACCGCATAAATCAGCGTATTCTGTTTTACTAAGCGGCGGCTGCGGGTATCCGAAATCGGCAACCACTCCAGTGAGATGGGCATCTTGAAACAGTTCACGAGTAAACTTTTTATAGTTGGCTGCTTTGACATTGCGTTGCGCTACGACCGCTTCTAATGTTGGCTCACATGAAAAATATTTTGCCAACCGCCCCGTCAAGATTTGGACCCACATATTACTGCCTGGGTACGGTTGATTTTTTACCCATTTATAATTTGGGGAAATTTGATTTGGAATGACGGCCAAAGATAACTTTCTTACATACTCATCTACCGTAAATGGCACAGCATTGGCGATGTATGGATGGGCATGAACGTCAATAGCTTGGCAATCCTTTAATGAAACCTTCATATGCATGAATCCTCCTTCTTTTCCTTTACAAGTCAAATATGCAATTTTTGTGCCAACTGCTTACATTCAAATGAATGTTGTTCGGTCGATATGTAAACTTCAGAAAATACGAAAATAATTTTTCTATCGAAAAAATTTTTTCGCTTAAAATTTTTCATCTATAAAAAATATTCTGAATTCTTATATTAAATTAATGGAATCTATGATAAAAATATAGGTAGAACGAACATAGATAAATTTTTTTCGCTCAGAATTTTTCATATTAGGCAGGTGTCTTTATGCATCATGTACTCTCTTTTACTTCATTAGAAGAAGTCTGGAACCATTCTTTTGACTGTATCATTATGGCAGGTGAAGATGGGATCATTCTTTCATTAAATCGGCCGGCCGCTCGTTTGTTTTTGGGAAATCCCTCCACTCTTATTGGTACGTCCATTTTTGAACTGATTCCTTCAAATGAGTTTAAAAAAAGCCTGCAGAAACAAGGAAAAACAGGTGTACCTATTTCATTAGGAACAAAGCAATTGGTCGCAAATATTGTCTATAGTGAGAATCATGATGTTGGGAATAAGTATGTCATCATTCTAAAAGATCTCTCTCAAGTCCAACAGCTGAATAGCCAAATTCAGCAATTCCATAAAGAAAAGCAGGTATTCGATCTCATACTGGATCAATTGGAAGAGGGAATCTGTGTCATTAACGAGCATGGAACCATCCTCTTTTACAACCGCAAGGCCGGTGAAGTAGAAACATTGGAACCAGAGGCCGTGAAAGGAAAACGGGTTCAGGACATTTGGAGCGTGGACGAAACAACCAGTACGCTGCTGACATCCGTACGAACCGGACGAACACTCGAATCATCGGGAAACTCAGTTTTCCACCCATGGCAAAGCAATCACCACACTGGTTCGTACCGTGCCATTAACACTTGACGACCAACGAGTGGGGGCCATGGAAATAAGCAAAGATATTAGCGAACAAAAACAATTAACCAATACCATTATGCAGCTTCAGAAACAATCTAAGGGAGGAGCGACCATACCGCCCTCTTCCCTGCAGACCCAAAAAAACAACACTCGGTTTCAGTTTGAAAATATCGTCTTTTCCAGCAGAGAAATGGCACTTACGGTTGAACAAGCACGCCGTTCAGCCCGGTCAAGATCCAATATCCTCATTGTTGGGGAAACCGGGACCGGAAAAGAACTGTTTGCGCAAAGCATTCATAATGAAAGTCCAAGAAAAAATGGGACGTTTATTGCACAAAACTGCGCCGCTCTACCTGAATCCTTGTTAGAAAGTCTGCTCTTTGGGACAACGGTTGGAAGCTTCACGGGTGCAGTCGATCGGCCGGGATTATTTGAACAAGCAAATGGCGGAACCCTTTTATTGGATGAAATCAATTCAATGGGAACTAGCCTGCAGGCAAAATTACTGCGGGTAATACAGGAAAGAAAGGTTCAAAGGCTCGGTTCTTCTAAATTAATTCAAATCGATGTCCGTGTCATGGCAACGATGAACGAGGAACCACTGGAAGCCGTAGCAAACGGACGATTGCGAGAAGATTTGTATTACCGCCTCGGTGTTGTCAATTTAGTCATTCCACCGCTAAGAAATCGGAAAGAGGATATTCGGATATTAACAGACTATTTTATCCGGAAGCATGCAAAGCTTTTAGATGTCAACGTCGAGGGTCTGGAACCGGAAATCTTTCAGCTTTTCATGGATTATCATTGGCCGGGGAATGTCCGCCAGCTTGAACATGTGATTGAAGGCTGCTTAAACCTTGTCTATGATGAGAGGACAATTGGTTATGAACTCCTCCCTCCTGTCTTAAAAATGAAACTTCAGCATCAGGAACGGCCTTTAAGCCCAGAATCTTCATTCCCATATATCGGAACCTTGCCTGAGCAAATGGAAAAGCTAGAACGAATCATGATTGAACAAGCATTAAAACAGTCCGACGGAAATATAACCAAAGCGGGAGAACAGCTTGGAATTTCTAGACAGAACCTGAATTACAAGCTGAAAAAATATATGATCATTCCCTAAAACGAAAAGGAGGAAACAATGTGACGAAATCGTTTTTTGATACTGAAAATGAGGTAATCGCCAACAGCTTGAAAATTCGCTTTTACCCGATTTCTGTAAAATCAGCTACAGGGACCCGCATCATTGATCAGGCAGGAAAGGAATACCTGGATTTAGCAGCCGGCTGGGCCGTTGCCGGGATTGGGTATGGACACCCAAGGGTCAGCAACAGGATTAAGAATCAATATGATACCTTATCCTTTACCTCGCAGCTTTCTGCACCGGAATCGACCATGGTCACTCTGGCAGAAAAACTAATTGACATCACACCTGGTGATTTTCCCAAAAAGGTATGGTTTGGCCACTCTGGATCTGATGCCAATGATTGTATCGCTTAAATTAGTACCACTTGAGAAAAATCGCCCAAGAATGATTTCATTTATGGGGTCCTATCATGGACAAACGATGGGTTCACTCTCCCTATCCGGCCATCCAGCCCAATCGCTGTTTATCGGAAGTGGCAATGTGGTAAAAATCCCCTACCCAAATCCCTACCGCCCTCCTTTTGGAGAGACGAAAAACTTAACCGAACAATTGATTCAATATCTGGAGCAGGAAGTGTTTAAAACGATTTGTCCCCCTGAGACAACTGCGGGGATCATCGTAGAGGGTATCCAAAGCGATGGCGGTCTCCTTGTCCCTCCTGCCGATTTTTTACCGCGTCTTCAGGAGGTCTGCAGGCGTTATGGGATTCACCTCATTTTTGACGAGGTCAAAGTGGGTTTAGGCAGGACAGGAAAATGGTTTTCCTTCGATCATTACGGAATTGTACCTGATGCCGTAGTTCTTGGAAAATCCCTTGGCGGCGGCTTGCCAATCAGCGCAGTTGTCGCAAGAAAGGAAATCCTTGATGTCGGAACAGGCATTCATATGTTTACAGCAAGCGGCAATCCCGTCAGTACCACCGCTTCCTTGGAAACGCTACATATTATCGAGGATGAGAGATTAATAGATAACGCACGGATAAATGGCGAGTATTTTAAAGATTTATTACAACAGCTCAAGAATAAATATGAGTGGATTGGCGATGTCCGCGGGAAAGGATTGGCAATCGGAGTAGAATTAGTGGAAGATCGTGTATCCAAAACCCCCGCAGCAGAAAAAACCGCGGCAATCTGCTATCGCTGCTATGAGCTTGGAATGCTAGTCTTTTATGTTGGTATAAACAGCAACGTAATCGAAATCACTCCTCCTCTCACCATTTCAAAGGAAGAAATTGATTTAGCCGTTTCGATTTTCGACCAGGCATTTTCTGACCTCGAGGAACAAAAAATCAATATGGAGAAAGTAAAACAGTATGCTGGATGGTAACTGTTGACCCCAGAGACGAAATGACGTTAGCGGGATCACTTAATTTTGCTGTAAATAATCACCTGAAAAACAACTATTATCACATATATGAATAAAGCGAGTATTTCGTTGCTTTTCGAAAAAATAAAAAGGACCAAACATCTCCTACACGTCCTGTCATGCAATAGACTCTTAAAAGAACACTGAGAACAAGATTGATATTCACAGTGTTCTTTTTTTCGTCTCTAACTATATTGTTTTTTACGAAATATTTGATAAATAATCAGCAATTTGAACGAATCAATCCAAGATCATACAGGAAAAACTTTGCATAATCCAATTTCACTTTAATTGGTCCTTCATCAAAAACTTTTTGTAGAATTCAATGGATTTCATTAAATTAGTTACATGAACTCCCACATGCATTTTCCTTGTAATTCCTTCATGTTCGCTCATTGATTATTTAAAGCACGTAACAACTGATTCTTTTTTATTTTCTTTTGAAGCGGCGCACGAAAAACGCGAAAGCGTTTCACGATAAATGCGAAAACGCCTATCTAGGTTGTTGGGTTTGCGGTTAATATCGGCTTCACAACCAACGAGTGTACACAACA
>NZ_JBMPZU010000013.1:0-31600 GCF_049463095.1 Neobacillus sp. 19
TATGTCTTTAAACCTTCAGTTTTATCAGCCGCCGATATTAACCCCAAACCCAACAACCTAGATAGGCGTTTTCGCATTTATCGTGAAACGCTTTCGCATTTTCGTGCGCCGCTTCACTGTATTAGAACCAAGTTCCGATTCTCCTTGCGGGCAGGTGGCAGACTTTGAGGTCATCGGCGCTTATGATGACCGCGAAGCCATTGCCCGGCTAGCCGCCATGAGTGACGTGATCACTTATGAATTTGAGAACATTGACGCCGATACATTAGGCTGGCTTTGCGAAAAGGCTTATGTCCCGCAGGGGAAAGAACTTTTAACGATTACGCAAGATCGAATCAGTGAAAAAGCAGCCATCCAGCATTCCGGAGTTAAGGTTGCTCCTTATGAGGTTATCGAAAACGTAGAAGAATTATTTCTAAATATAGAACGGGTGGGGTATCCAGCTGTATTGAAAACAGCAAGAGGCGGCTATGACGGCAAGGGACAGCTTGTGATTAAAAGTGAGCAAGATTTAGCTAAAGCAGAGCCGATTCTTGCTCATGGCAGCTGTGTGTTGGAAAAATGGATTCCGTTTGAAAAAGAAATTTCCGTCATTGTTACCCGAAAACTAGATGGTGAAACAGTATTTTTTCCAGTTGGGGAAAACATTCATCAAGAAAATATCTTGCATACAACCATTGTTCCAGCCCGAATTTCTGATGAACTAGGAGAAAAGGCTATCCAGATGGCAAAACAGATTGCTGATTCACTTGGATTAGTCGGGACGCTTGCTGTTGAAATGTTTGTGACAAGTGATGGCACGATTTATATTAATGAATTGGCACCAAGACCGCATAACTCAGGCCATTATTCCATCGAGGCCTGCGAGACATCACAGTTCGAACAGCATATCCGTGCTATATGCAATTGGCCATTAGGAAGTACGGAGCTATTAAAACCAGCTGTTATGGTCAATCTATTAGGAGAGCACCTTGATGGCCTTTTTAAAGAAATCCCGGACATGAATGGCTGGAAGGTTCATTTATACGGTAAAAAGGAGCCAAAATTGAAAAGAAAGATGGGGCATGTTACCATTTTGAAGGATAACGTGGATGATGCCCTTAGTGAAATTGAAGAAAGCAGCATCTGGCGTACAGCTAAAGAAGTGATCGGAGGATAAAACATGATTGATCGTTATACAAGACCTGAAATGGGAGCTATTTGGACGGAGGAAAACCGCTTTAAAGCCTGGCTAGAGGTAGAAATTCTTGCATGTGAGGCTTGGGCAGAATTAGGGGAAATTCCGAAAGAAGATGTCCGAAAGCTTCGTGAAAATGCTTCGTTTAATATCGACCGCATTAATGAAATTGAAAAAGAAACAAGACATGATGTTGTTGCTTTTACCCGTGCGGTTTCGGAAACATTGGGTGAGGAGCGGAAGTGGGTTCATTACGGTCTAACATCAACAGATGTCGTTGACACAGCCCTTTCCTATGTTTTAAAACAAGCCAACGCGATTTTATTGAAAGATCTGGAAAACTTTGTTGAGATTTTAAAAAATAAAGCAATGGAACATAAAATGACCGTGATGATGGGACGGACACATGGAGTCCATGCTGAGCCAACTACTTTTGGTTTAAAGCTTGCCCTTTGGTATGAAGAAATGAAACGTAACCTTGAGCGTTTTAAACAGGCAGCGGCGGGTGTAGAGTTTGGTAAAATTTCCGGCGCGGTTGGAACCTATGCCAATATAAATCCGTTTGTTGAACAGTATGTTTGTGAGAAATTAGGTATTCAACCAGCGCCAATCTCAACACAGACACTGCAGCGTGACCGTCATGCACACTACATGTCCACGATTGCTTTAATTGCGACTTCTATTGAGAAGTTTGCGGTTGAGGTACGCGGGCTTCAAAAGAGTGAAACACGCGAGGTAGAAGAATTTTTTGCAAAAGGTCAAAAAGGATCATCAGCGATGCCGCATAAGCGGAATCCAATTGGCTCCGAGAACATGACCGGTATGGCGCGAGTGATTCGCGGCTATATGTTAACGGCATATGAAAATGTGCCGCTATGGCATGAGCGCGATATCTCCCATTCTTCAGCAGAACGCGTTATTTTGCCAGATGCGACGATTGCCTTAAATTATATGCTTAATCGCTTTGGCAACATTATTAAAAATTTAACGGTTTATCCGGAAAATATGAAGCGGAACATGGATCGGACACTTGGCTTAATTTATTCCCAGCGCGTGCTGCTTGCCTTGATTGATAAAGGCTTATCACGTGAAGAGGCTTATGATACTGTCCAGCCGAAAGCGATGGAGGCATGGGAGAAGCAAGTTCCATTCCGTGGATTGATTGAGGCCGATGGAAAAATTACCTCATTGCTCACTGGCGACGAGATTGCCGATTGTTTTGACTACCACTACCACCTGCAGCATGTAGATACCCTTTTCGATCGGCTAGGGTTGAACGAGTAAATAAATAAATAGGGGGCAGTTAAAGCAGGAGTTTGCCCCCT
Organism: Neobacillus sp. 19; assembly: GCF_049463095.1. Taxonomy (NCBI): domain Bacteria; kingdom Bacillati; phylum Bacillota; class Bacilli; order Caryophanales; family Bacillaceae; genus Neobacillus; species Neobacillus sp. 19. The sequence continues at coordinate 2,503 of NZ_JBMPZU010000013.1, forward strand.
CCTCTAGTTTGAAGATTCCCAATATTGCGAATTAAGGAGTGATTCATCGTGACAGAACTTCTTTATGAAGGAAAAGCAAAGCGCATTTACAAAACTGATGAAGAAAATGTTGTACTAGTCCAATACAAAGATTCAGCCACTGCTTTTAACGGAGAAAAGAAGGCGGAAATTACCGGTAAAGGCCGTCTCAATAACGAGATTACTAGTTTGCTATTTTTAAAGCTAAAAGAAAAAGGGATTGAATCACACTTTATTCAAAAAGTTTCTGAAACGGAACAGCTCGTGAAAAGAGTAACCATCATTCCGCTAGAAGTAGTCGTTCGTAACGTGGCTGCCGGCAGTTTTTCAAAAAGATTGGGAATCGAAGAAGGGACTCCGCTATCAGCACCAATTGTTGAGTTCTATCTAAAAGATGATGCTCTTGGTGATCCGCTGCTGACAGTAGACCATATCCTTGAACTTAAAGCGGCGACGGTTGAAGAGATTACGATTTTACGAGAAAAAGCGCTGGAAGTAGATGCGGTTTTATCGAGCTTTTTTGCAGAACTAGGTATTAACTTAATTGATTTCAAACTTGAGTTTGGCAAAGATGAACAGGGTCAAATTTTATTAGCAGATGAAATTTCGCCTGATACCTGCCGCCTATGGGATCAACAAACCAATGAAAAGCTGGATAAAGATGTATTCCGCCGCGATTTAGGAAGTTTAACAGAGGCATATGAATCGATTTTAACAAGACTTGGAGGTCATCAGCATGTTTAAAGTCAAAGTATACGTAACATTAAGAGAAAGTGTATTAGATCCGCAAGGTAAGGCGGTAACCCAATCATTAAATTCGTTAAATTATCAGGAAGTAACCGATGTCCGCATCGGCAAATATATGGAACTGACGATTGAAAAATCAGAGCGTGACCTTGATGAAGTGATAAACGAGATTTGTACAAAGCTGTTAGCCAACCCGGTGATTGAAGACTACCGTTACGAAGTAGAGGAGTGTGTCGCTCAGTGAAGTTTGCAGTGATCGTATTTCCAGGCTCCAACTGTGATGTCGACATGTTCCATGCGATTAAAGATGAGCTTGGGGAAGAAGTGGAATACGTATGGCATGATACGGAAAGTTTAGACGGATTTGATGGAATCCTTTTGCCAGGCGGATTCTCATACGGCGATTACCTCCGTACAGGAGCAATTGCCCGTTTTAGCAATGTCATGAAAGAAGTCATCAAGGCGGCTGAGGCCGGCAAGCCTGTGCTTGGGGTGTGCAATGGATTTCAAATCCTTCTTGAAGCAGGCTTGCTGCCGGGTGCGATGAGACGGAACGAAAGTCTCTCCTTTATTTGCAAGCCGGTGGAATTAATCGTAGAAACCAATCAATCCATGTTTACTTCTGCATACGAGCAAGGCCAAACCATCACGATTCCGGTCGCCCATGGTGAAGGAAATTACTATTGTGATGAAGAAACACTAAAACAGCTAAAAGCCAATAACCAAATCGTGTTTACTTATCAGCAAAATCCGAACGGAAGCCTTGTCGATATTGCGGGGATTACCAATGAAAAAGGAAATGTTCTTGGCATGATGCCGCACCCTGAACGGGCGGTTGACGAGCTTTTAGGCAGTGCCGATGGACTTAAATTGTTTCAATCGATTGTGAAGACTTGGAGGGAAGCACATGTTGTCAACGCTTGAACCAAATCCTAACCAAATTAAAGCAGAAAAAATCTATCAGCAAATGGGTTTGTCCGATGAAGAGTTTGCAATGGTCGAAAAGATCCTCGGAAGGACACCAAATTATACTGAAACCGGTCTTTTCTCTGTTATGTGGTCAGAGCACTGCAGCTATAAAAATTCAAAGCCAGTTCTGAAAAAATTCCCGATTACCGGTGAAAAAGTCCTTCAAGGTCCTGGTGAAGGTGCAGGGATTGTCGACATCGGTGACGGTCAGGCAGTTGTATTTAAAATCGAAAGCCATAATCATCCATCCGCGATTGAACCGTATCAAGGTGCGGCAACAGGTGTTGGCGGGATTATCCGTGATGTTTTTTCAATGGGAGCACGTCCAATCGCAATGCTAAACTCACTTCGTTTCGGTGAACTGGATAAGGCTAGGACACGCTATTTGTTTAAAGAAGTAGTAGCGGGAATTGCCGGATACGGCAACTGCATTGGCATTCCAACCGTTGGCGGTGAGATACAGTTCGATCCATCCTATGAAGGAAATCCGCTTGTCAATGCGATGTGTGTCGGTTTGATTAATCATGAGGATATTAAAAAAGGCCAGGCCCATGGATTGGGCAATACCGTGATGTATGTCGGTGCAAAGACCGGCCGTGACGGAATTCACGGTGCGACGTTTGCTTCTGAAGAATTAACGGAGCAGTCTGACGAAAATCGTCCGGCGGTTCAAGTCGGTGACCCATTCATGGAGAAGCTGTTGTTAGAGGCCTGCCTGGAACTAATCCATTCGGATGCCCTTGTCGGGATTCAAGATATGGGTGCTGCAGGACTTGCCAGCTCTTCTTCCGAAATGGCGAGTAAAGCCGGTATGGGCATCGAGATGAATTTAGACCTTGTACCACAGCGGGAAACGGGCATGACTGCCTATGAAATGATGCTGTCGGAGTCGCAGGAACGGATGCTCATTGTCGTGAAAAAGGGCAGAGAACAAGAGATCAAGGATCTTTTTTCAAAATATGATTTAGATGCTGTTGCGATTGGCAAGGTAACGGATGATAAACAATTCCGCCTGATCCATAAAGGGGAAGTAGTTGCCGACCTGCCAGTGGATGCATTGGCAGAAGATGCACCGGTTTATCACAAACCATCAAAAGAGCCGGCCTACTTTGCTGAATTCCAAGCGATGGAAAATGAAATTCCGCAGGTAGATGACCTGAAAGATACATTAGTAGCATTGTTAAGCCAGCCGACCATTGCCAGCAAGGAATGGGTTTACGAGCAATATGATTATATGGTGCGCACGAACACGGTAGTGTCTCCTGGTTCGGATGCTGCTGTCACTCGGATCAGAGGAACACGTAAAGCGTTAGCGATGACCACGGATTGTAATTCCCGCTATGTGTACTTGGATCCAGAAACTGGTGGAAAAATTGCTGTTGCTGAAGCGGCCCGCAATATTATTTGTTCCGGTGCCGAGCCATTAGCGATTACCGATAACTTGAACTTTGGCAATCCCGAAAAACCAGAGGTATTCTGGCAGATTGAAAAAGCAGCTGACGGAATCAGTGACGCATGCCGCACACTAGGGACACCTGTGATCGGCGGAAACGTCTCATTATACAATGAAACAAGCGGCACGGCGATCTATCCAACGCCGGTGATTGGCATGGTTGGGCTTGTCAGTGATCTTGACCATATTACGACACAGCATTTTAAAGCGAGCGGTGACCTTATTTATTTAGTGGGGGAAACTACACCTGAATTTGGCGGAAGCGAGCTGCAAAAGCTGTTGAACGGAAGCATTTTTGGAAAAGCACCGCAATTACATCTTGAAATAGAAAAAGAAAGACAAGAACAAGTTCTAGCTGCCATTCGTGCTGGAGTGATTCAATCTGCCCATGATTTGTCTGAAGGCGGTTTAGCTGTTGCCGTTGCCGAATGCCTTTTTGCTTCGGGAGAACTTGGGGCAGATGTGAACATTACTGGGAATCCCGTATCAGCACTATTCAGCGAAACCCAATCTCGTTTTCTTTTATCCGTAAAAAAGGAACATCAGGCCGAGTTTGAAAGTCTAGTAGACGCGAGCCTTATCGGTGAAGTGAATGATTCGGCTAATCTGAGCATTCGATCCGAAGGTCAGGCTGTGCTTGAGTCTACTGTAGATGAATTAAGAGCTGCCTGGAAAGGGGCGATCCCATGCTTGCTGAAATCAAGGGACTAAATGAAGAGTGCGGTGTCTTTGGTATTTTTGGACATCCGGATGCCGCCCAATTAACCTATTACGGACTTCACGCCCTGCAGCACCGCGGCCAGGAGGGAACCGGCATCGTTGTTTCCGACGGGGAAACATTAAAAGGATTTAAGGGCGAAGGACTCGTGACTGAGATTTTTACGGAAGAGGCAATGACTAAGCTTACGGGGTCTGCCGCAATCGGTCATGTCCGCTACGCGACCGCAGGGGGCGGCGGCTATGAGAATGTTCAGCCGCTTCTGTTCCATTCGCAAAGCGGCAGCCTCGCCCTTGCCCATAACGGTAACCTGGTGAATGCAAATTCATTAAAACATCAGCTGGAAGCACAAGGCAGTATTTTTCAAACCAGCTCAGATACCGAGGTGTTAGCCCACTTAATTAGAAGAAGCGGCTTCCCTAAAATGAACGACCAGGTGAAAAATGCCCTGTCCATGTTAAAAGGGGCTTATGCTTATTTGATTATGACGGAAAAAGAGTTAATGGTGGCGCTCGATCCTCATGGATTGAGGCCGTTATCGCTCGGCTGCCTTGGCGATGCTTATGTAGTTGCCTCGGAAACCTGCGCCTTTGATGTTATCGGGGTGGAATATATCCGCGATATTCAGCCGGGAGAGCTGTTAATCATTAACGAAAATGGAATCACATCGGAACGGTTTGCGATGAGTACCACTAAAGCGATCTGCATGATGGAATATGTTTATTTTTCCAGGCCGGATAGTAATATTCAAGGTGTCAATGTTCATACTGCCCGTAAAAATTTAGGGAAGAGACTGGCCATCGAGGCTCCGATTGATGCGGATGTCGTGACAGGTGTGCCGGATTCCAGTATTTCAGCGGCCATCGGCTATGCGGAAGCGACGGGGATTCCTTATGAAATGGGTTTAATAAAAAACAAATATGTCGGCAGGACCTTTATTCAGCCATCCCAGTCTTTACGTGAGCAAGGGGTAAAAATGAAGCTTTCTGCTGTTCGCGGGGTTGTAGAAGGAAAACGGGTGGTTATGGTTGACGACTCCATTGTCCGCGGCACGACTAGCAGAAGAATTGTCAGGATGTTAAAAGATGCCGGTGCGACAGAGGTGCACGTGGTCATCAGTTCACCGCCGATCAAAAATCCATGTTTCTATGGAATTGATACTTCATCGAAAGAAGAGTTGATTGCATCAGACAAGTCGGTTGAGGAAATTCGCCAATTGATTGGTGCTGATTCATTAACCTTTTTAAGTGTCGATGGCATGGTAAAGGCGCTGGATCCAGAAGGGAAAAGCGGCTTTTGTCTAGGCTGTTTTAACGGAAATTATCCTACTGAAATTTATCCAGATACACTGCAGTACTATTATCAAAAGGGGTGACGGTCATGGCAAATGCATACACACAAGCAGGGGTAAATATCGAAGCAGGCTATGAAGCGGTGGAGCGGATGAAAAAGCATGTACAGCGGACAGCCAGGGCCGGTGTGATTGGGAGTCTTGGCGGATTCGGCGGTATGTTTGATCTATCTGAGCTTAAGTTAAAAGAGCCAGTTTTGGTGTCTGGCACCGATGGCGTAGGCACGAAGCTGATGATTGCCTTTATGATGGACCGCCACGATACAATTGGAATCGATGCGGTGGCAATGTGTGTCAATGATATCGTTGTTCAGGGAGCAGAGCCGCTTTACTTTTTAGATTATATTGCTTGCGGTAAAGCGATTCCGGAAAAAATTGAAGCGATTGTCAAAGGGATTGCCGATGGCTGTGAGCAGGCAGGCTGTGCCTTAATTGGCGGTGAAACAGCGGAAATGCCGGGGCTTTACCGTGATGAAGAGTATGATCTTGCCGGATTTTCAGTAGGGGCATGTGAAAAGCCGAAATTGATAACCGGTGAACACATTCAGCCGGGTGATGTCCTAATTGGCCTGGCCTCAAGCGGCATCCACAGCAATGGGTACTCATTGGTTAGAAAGGTATTTAATAACTGGTCTTTAATCGAGTTTGTCGATGAGCTTGGGTGTACATTAGGTGAAGAATTGCTGAAACCAACGAAAATTTATGTAAAACCGATTCTGGCGGCATTGGAAAAATTCCAAATCAATGGAATGGCCCATATTACCGGCGGCGGTTTTATTGAAAATATACCAAGAATGCTTCCTGCCGGACTTGGCGCCGAATTGATTGAAAAAAGCTGGCATATTCCATCGGTGTTTAAGTTGATCTCTGAGGTTGGACAAATCGATTATCAAGAGATGTATAATATTTTTAACATGGGAATTGGCATGGTCCTCGCTGTTAAACAGGAAGATGCGGCAGACGTCATGGAGCATTTCAAGCAATCCGGCGAAACAGCTTATGAAATTGGCTCTGTTACAGCTGAAGAAGGAATTCAGATTAAAGGCTTTGGTGGGCGGCGATGAAAAAAATTGCCGTATTTGCATCAGGGGGCGGAAGTAATTTTCAGGCCATCATCAATGTGATTCGCGAAGGGCTGCTCTCGGCGGAAATTTCCCTGTTAGTTTGTGACCAGCCCGGCGCTTTTGCGATTGAAAGAGCAAAAGCCAATCGCATTCCTTGTTTTATTTTTAGTGCAAAGGATTACTCCAGTAAGGCAGATTTTGAAAAAGAAATAGCTGGGTTGCTACAGGATTTGGATGTGGACCTGATTGTTCTGGCCGGTTACATGCGGCTGATTGGTCCGACCTTACTGAAAGAGTATGAAGGCCGAATCGTGAATATCCATCCATCACTGCTCCCGGACTTTCCAGGAAAAGACGCGATTGGTCAGGCATTAGCTGCAAAAGCAAAATGGACGGGTGTAACAATTCACTTTGTTGATGAAGGGATGGACACCGGCCCCATTATTGTTCAAGAGCGAGTGCGAATTGCGGAAGCTGAAACAAGGGAAAGCTTACAGCAAAAAATTCAATCAATCGAACACAAACTTTATCCATCAATCTTACACATGCTGTTAACACAAGGAGAGGTTATAAATGGCGAAAAAGCGCGCACTTATTAGTGTTTCTGACAAAGGCGGGGTTAGTGAATTTGCTCGTGAATTAGTCCGCCTTGGATTTGAAATTATCTCAACCGGGGGCACGAAGAACATGCTTCAGGAACAAGGGATCCCTGTTCTTGGTGTTAGTGATGTTACCGGATTTCCGGAGATATTAGAAGGCCGTGTCAAAACATTAAATCCTTATATTCATGGCGGGCTGCTGGCGAAACATGATGATGAACATCACCAAAAGCAGCTTGATGAACATCAGATTGATCCCATCCAGCTTGTTTGTGTCAATCTCTATCCATTCCAGCAAACAATTGAAAAACCGGAAGTGACCGTTGCTGACGCGATTGAGAATATCGATATCGGCGGACCGACCATGCTCCGTGCGTCAGCGAAAAATCATCAATACGTGACTGTTGTGGTTGACCCGGCCGATTATCAAACGGTGCTTTCGGAATTACAAGCAGACGGCAGCACAAAACTTGAAACACGCAGAAAGCTAGCTGCTAAGGTATTCCGTCACACTGCGGCCTATGATGCCTTAATTGCTGAGTATATGACGGAACTGGCCCGGGAAGAGACACCCGAAAAATTAACGGTAACCTATGAATTAAAGCAGGGCCTGCGCTACGGGGAAAACCCGCATCAACAAGCCGCTTTTTATAAAAAACCACTTGGTTCCAAGTTCTCGATTGCCTATGCCAAGCAGATCCACGGCAAAGAACTTTCCTACAACAATATCAACGATGCCGATGCGGCATTGCAAATTGTGAAGGAATTTTCGGAACCGGCTGCCGTGGCGGTGAAGCATATGAACCCATGCGGCGTCGGAACAGGTAAAACCGGATATGACGCGTTTACGAAGGCATTTGCGGCAGATCCTGTATCCATTTTTGGCGGGATTATTGCTTTTAACCGTGAGGTCGACCGTGAGGCGGCCGTGAAGCTCCACGAAATTTTCTTAGAAATTATCATCGCACCATCTTTCTCGGATGAGGCGTTAACGATTTTAACAGCGAAAAAGAATCTTCGGCTGCTGACGATTTCGTTTGATGAAGTGAAAAAGGCTGAACTGAAAATGACGACGATTGAAGGCGGATTGCTCGTTCAAGAACAGGACCGCTATTCACTGTCAGATGCTGAGGTAACGGTTCCGACAAAGAGACAGCCGACAGAAGCGGAGTGGGAAGCCATGGAACTGGGCTGGAAGGTTGTTAAGCATGTTAAATCGAATGCAATTGTCGTTAGTAGTGAAGATATGACTCTGGGAATTGGCGCCGGCCAAATGAACCGTGTGGGTTCGGCTGAAATTGCTCTGAAGCAGGCTGGCGATAAGGCCGAAGGTGCCGCGCTTGCCTCGGATGCCTTCTTCCCAATGGATGATACTGTTGAGGCGGCGGCAAAAGCAGGAATTACCGCAATCATTCAACCCGGCGGCTCCATCCGTGACGAGGATTCCATCAAAAAGGCAGATGAATACGGAATCGCCATGGTATTTACAGGCGTTAGACACTTTAAACATTAGGCTGGAGGGGTGCAGGATGAAGGTACTAATCATTGGCCGTGGCGGGAGAGAGCATGCTATCTGTCAAAAGGTAAGCGAGAGCTCGCTAATTGAAACTGTATATGTCGCACCCGGAAGTGCAGGCATGACCGACGTGGCGGTTCAAGTTCCATTTGAGGAGTCACAGCACGAGGAGCTTATTGGGTTTGCGAAAGAACAAGAAATAGGATTAACGATTATCGGTCCAGAAGTCCCTTTGTTAGAAGGGCTTGCTGATAAATTTGAAGAAGCAGGATTGACGGTATTCGGACCGCGAAAAGCGGCTGCTGAGATTGAAGGAAGCAAATCTTTTGCCAAGGAACTGATGGAAAAATATCAGATTCCAACTGCAGAATATGCTGTGTTTACTTCGTTTGAAGAGGCATGGCAATATGTGGAGGAAAAAGGTGCACCGATTGTGATCAAGGCGGACGGGTTAGCTGCGGGCAAAGGTGTAACCGTTGCTTTTTCGAAAGAAGAAGCTTTCGCAGCCTTGGATGACATGCTTGTGGGGGCGAAGTTTGGTGCGGCATCTTCCCGTGTGGTTATTGAGGAATTTTTAAGCGGCGAGGAATTTTCGTTAATGGCATTTGTGAATGGCGAAGTGGTCATTCCGCTTGAAATCGCACAGGACCATAAGCGGGCATTTGATGGTGACCAAGGACCGAATACCGGCGGAATGGGTGCTTATTCGCCGGTTCCGCAGATTGGTGCGGAAACCGTTCATGAGGCGGTCAGGACGGTACTGATTCCTGCGGCAAAAGCAATGGTGCAAGAGGGCAGGAGTTTCTGTGGTATTTTATATGCGGGCCTGATTAAAACGGTGGACGGCCCTAAGGTGATTGAGTTTAATGCCCGTTTTGGCGACCCGGAAACACAGGTCGTATTACCAAGATTAAAATCAGATTTGGTTCAGGTGATTTTAGCATTGTTGGATGGTGAACAGCCGGCGCTTGAGTGGGATGCCCAGCCAATGGTCGGTGTTGTTGCGGCGGCAAAAGGGTATCCGGAAGCATATGAAAAGGGTGCTGTGCTGGCAGGATTAGCGGATTTTTCTGAGGAAGTTTCTATTTTTCATGCCGGAACGGCTGTGGATGTAAACGGTCATTTTATCACAGCTGGCGGCCGGGTGCTGCTCGTTGGCGCCAAAGCTGAAACCCTTGAAGATGCCCAAGAAAAAGTATATCGTGAGCTGGGAAAACTAAATTGTGACGGCGTTTTTTATCGAAAAGATATCGGTGCAAAAGCAATACAGGCTATTATTAGGTAACGGTATAGTGATGAAGGACAAATTAGTCGTTATTTTAGAGCGAAATGTCTTTCATGAGTGCGATGAAGGACAAATTAGTTGTTTTTGCGAAGCGAAATGTCCTTCATGAGCCCGATGAAGGACAAATTAGTTGTTTTTTCGAAGTGAAAAGTCCTTCATGAGCCCGATGAAGGACAAATTAGTTGTTTTTTCGAAGTGAAAAGTCCTTCATGAGTGCGATGAAGGACTTTTTATTGGTATTTCAAATAAGAAAAGGTCTTCATCCGTAATATGGTCACCTAACCCTAAATAAGAAGTGCCTTTTCGTCATTTAAGACGGATTATACGGCACAACTGAATCCCCGTCCAGCCCTTCCATTCCATCCATAGAATCCGTTGCTTGACTGTGCTCCTGAATCATATCCTGGCATCTTTCACATAATGCCGTTACTGGACAATAACGGACAATCCCCTCAGCTACCTTCATCGCGCCACACAAAGCAGCAAACAAATAAGAATCCCTCCACGGATGCTTCACAAGCTTCGACGTGCTCCATGCAAGAATCGTTAACCCAAAAGTAATGCGGATTAATGCGTTTAAAATTCCGATATTTGGTTTGATATTCATCATGATCACTCCTTCACAAAATCTTTACAATATTTATCAATTCTTTACTGCTTTAAATGATAAAATATGATACGATAGAAACTATAGAAAAAATGTAAGGGCTTTCTTTACTGTTAAATCAACACTTTATTATATAGATAGTTTTATAGGGAGGGACATGGTATGCTGGAACAACGCTACCGCTGGAAAAATAAACACTTACGCATGCATGTATCCGTTTTGGATGGGAAAACAAATCCAACCATTTTATTGAAAAATGCCTTGTACTTAAATCAGACATTTCGCAAATGGCTGAGAGCAAATATTTGGATATATGAAGATCGGATTGTTTATGTCGGTGAGAACTTACCTCCAAATATGGAAAATTGTGAAATCATTGATTGTACCAATGAAATTCTTGTCCCAGGATACATTGAGCCGCATGCACATCCATTTCAAATATATAATCCCCTAACATTGGCGGCCTATGCATCACAGTTTGGAACAACCACACTTATTAATGACAATATGGCCTTGATCATGCATTTGAAAAAAGAGGAAGCGTTTTCGTTACTAAGGGATCTCCGTTCCATTCCAACGACGATGTATTGGTGGAGCCGATTTGATTCACAAACGGAACTTTTGAATGAAGAAGAAATTTTTTCGCATAGTAATGTTAAATCGTGGCTTGAGCATGATGCAGTTCTGCAAGGCGGAGAGTTAACGGGCTGGCCAAAGCTGCTTGATGGCGATGATATGATGCTTCATTGGATTCAAGAAGCAAAACGGATGCGCAAGCAAATTGAAGGGCACTTTCCTGGTGCTTCGGAAAAAACGTTAGCGAAAATGAAGCTTTTAGGCGCGGATTGTGACCATGAAGCAATGACGGGTGAAGAGGTCTATGATCGGCTGATGCAAGGATATATGGTTTCATTAAGGCACTCTTCGATTCGTCCTGATTTACCACAGCTGTTGGATGATATGAAGCGGCTGGGAATTGAGGCATATGATCGATTATTTTTTAATACGGACGGTGCATCTTCTACATTTTATGAGCAAGGAATGAACGATCAAATGATCCGGATTGCCATTGAAAAAGGTGTCCCTGCCATTGATGCCTATAATATGGCGACGGTCAATATTGCCAGGTACTACAATATTGACCATTTACATGGTAATATTGCTACTGGCCGTGTTGCCAACATTAACTTTTTATCCAGTATCGAAGATCCAACACCGGTTTCGGTTTTGGCGAAGGGAAAATGGGTTAAGCGGAATGGGGTAAGAGTAGAAGAGGCTTACTCAGCAATCAATTGGGATCAATACGGGCTTAAACCACTTGCATTAAATTGGGATTTATCGATGGATGATTTGCAATTTTCAATGCCATTTGGGATTAAAATGGAAAATGCGGTCATTACCAAACCGTATTCGATTTCCATTGACGCTTCTGTAGATGAATTGCCATCGGATCATGATGAATGTTTCTTCACGCTGATTGATCGATATGGAAAATGGCGAATTAATACGTTGTTGAAGGGATTCGCAACAACATTGCCGGCCTTAGCCAGCTCCTATTCCAATACAGGTGATATTATTTTAATCGGGAAAAATAAACAAGATATGATCCATGCTTTTAATAGAATGAAAGAATTAGGCGGCGGCATAGTCATGGTGGAGAATGCAGAGGTGGTCTGCGAGGTGCCGTTAAATCTAAGCGGAATTATGTCAGGCCTTTCAGTTGAAAAATTAATTGGGCAAGAAAAAAGACTGTTAGTTGAATTAGAAGAACGGGGTTATAAATTCTTAGACCCTATTTATAGTCTTGCCTTTTTCTCTGCTACTCATTTGCCATATATTCGTATAACGCAGCAAGGAATGTACGATGTTATGAATAAAACAGTACTCTTTCCGTCAATAATGCGTTAAACTGTAAGTAATTAAAGAGTTAAAGCGTGAAAGTGAATTGCAGCGTTGTCATCGAATCGGGGTGTCATATGAAAAAATGGGCTGTTGCATTGGCAGCTGTTGCTCTACTGTTCTCTGGATGCAGTAAGGAAAAGGTTAAGGAACCAGTGAAGAAAGAAAAAGTGGTGGAAAAAGTAGTAGAAAAAGAGGCGGAGAAACCGGAATTCCCTTATTATTTTCCACTAACGGGAGTTGGGTCGCAAACTAGTACAGAAGAACGAGCCATCGCAGTAATGGTTAATAATCACCCAAAAGCAAGGCCGCAATCGGGCTTAAATAAGGCTGATATTGTCTATGAAGTTCTTGCTGAGGGCGATATCACTCGCTTCCTGGCCGTTTTTCAAAGTGAAAAGCCAGCGAACATCGGGCCTGTCCGAAGTGCGCGGGACTATTATATCGAGCTGGCCAAAGGTCTTGATGCACTATATGTTGCCCACGGCTGGAGTGAGGAAGCGAAGCAAATGCTGGAAGGAAATTATGTGGATAATATCAATGGAATGGTCTACGATGGGACCCTTTTTCAGCGATCAAGTGCTCGAAAGGCACCGCATAACTCCTATATTACGTACGAAAATATTTTAAAAGGTGCGGAGCAAAAGAACTATTCGATGGAAAAAAGCCCGCCAAGCTTTACGTTTTTATCTGAGGAAGATAGAAAAAATATTACTGGAAACGAAGCGAATTCTGTGAAAGTCTCTTATTCCTCGGGCGGCATTTCCGATTCTTTATATCAATATGACAGCGCACTTGGAAAATATAAGCGTTTTTCGGGTGGGGAGCAGACGGTTGATTTAGACTCAAACGAGCCCGTTTTGCTCGATAACATTTTGATTATCGAAGCCATCCACAATGTGATCGATTCGGTAGGACGCAGAGATATTGATCTTACATCCGGCGGTAAAGGCTATCTGATTCAAATGGGTAAGGAAAGCGAAGTTGAATGGGCGAACCGGAACGGCAGAATTGTACCGATGAAAAATGGGGAAGAAGTTCCTTTTGTTCAAGGGAGAACTTGGGTAAATGTTGTGCCGGCAAACCCTGGACTCCAATCAAGCGTTTCTTTTAATATGCAATAGAGATTTTAACTAAAGGGGCAAAGTATATGCAAATAAATAAATTACGAGGAAAAGAACTCGATCAATTATTTCAGGCTGTTCTTTCATTAAAAGACTTAGAAGAATGCTATCGCTTTTTCGATGACTTATGCACAATCAATGAGATCCAATCGTTAGCACAGCGCCTCGATGTAGCAAGAATGCTAAAGGAAGGAAACACCTATCATAAAATTGAAACAGAAACAGGAGCAAGTACGGCGACCATTTCCCGTGTAAAACGTTGTCTTAACTTCGGAAATGATACCTATGAAATGGTACTTGAACGCGTTAAAGATGAAAAAAGCACAGCGAAAGAAGAATAAAAAATAGAGCACTGAAATAGAACCGGGGAGTAATCTCTTCGGTTTTTTTCGTTGGTTATCTTTTCTATAAATAGAATCAGTGTTTTATTTTTTTATCGTTTCCTCAAATGCTATAATGGTGAAATGGACTACAAGGTAGGGGGATTCTTTTCATGTATGATTTTCGCGAGTGGCGGCATGTGTTTAAACTCGATCCAAATAAAGAAATAACTGACGACAAATTGGAAAAAATTTGTGAATCAGGGACAGATGCGGTGATTGTAGGCGGAACGGACGGAGTGACACTTGAAAATGTCCTCGACTTAATGGCGAGAATTCGCAGATATACAGTCCCCTGTGTGCTTGAGGTATCAGATATTGAGACTGTTACACCTGGATTTGACCTTTATTTTATCCCAACAATTTTAAATAGCAAGGATGCAAAATGGATTACGGGCCTGCATCATCGGGCTGTAAAGGAATATGGAGACCTCATGGATTGGGAAGAGTTCGCCATGGAAGGGTATTGTATTTTAAACGGGGATTGCAAGGCAGCACAGCTGACAAGCGCCAATGCACTATTAACAACGGATGATGTCAAGGCCTATGCCATGATGGCTGAAAAAATGTTCCAGCTGCCGATTTTTTATTTAGAATACAGCGGGAAATACGGTGATCCCTCTCTAGTAGCAGAGGTAAAAAAGGTGCTTGAAAAAGCAACCCTCTTTTATGGCGGCGGAATTGCTACAGTGGAACAGGCGGCTGAAATGGCCAAGCATGCTGATGTAATTGTCGTCGGAAACTCAATATATGAAGATTTTGATCAAGCGTTGGAAACCGTCAAAACGGTTAAATAGAATTTGCTTCAGAATGAAAAGGGAGATAGAATAAAAGTAAGAACAAATGTTTGTAAATGGTGGTGGAAAAAATGCAATTTTTAACAGATAAGCTTTTAAACGGTCTAAACCCGGAGCAGCAAAATGCCGTAAAAGCAACAGACGGACCGCTCCTATTGATGGCAGGTGCCGGAAGTGGAAAAACAAGAGTATTAACACATCGAATTGCGTATTTAATTGTTGAGAAGCGAGTTAATCCTTATAATATTTTAGCAATCACCTTCACCAATAAAGCAGCAAGAGAAATGAAGGACCGGATCGGCAAAATGATGGGCGGGGCTGCTGAAGAAATCTGGATATCCACTTTTCACTCGATGTGTGTCCGGATATTGCGCCGCGATATCGACCGGATGGGTTTCAATCGGAATTTTACGATTCTGGACACAACAGATCAGCAATCGGTGGTAAAAGGAATCCTGAAAGACAAAAATATTGACCCGAAAAAGTTTGACCCGCGGGCGATTTTAGGCTCGATCAGCTCAGCAAAAAACGAACTAATCACCCCAGAAGAATATGTGAAAATCTCCGGTGGTTATTTCGAACAGACCGTAAGTGAAGTGTACACAGAATATCAAAGGCGGTTACGGAAAAATCAGGCGCTTGATTTCGACGATTTAATCATGATGACAATTCAATTATTTCAAAGGGTACCGGAAGTACTTGAATATTATCAGCGCAAATTTCAGTATATTCACGTCGATGAGTATCAGGATACAAACAGAGCACAGTATATGCTGGTGAAAATGCTTGCCAGCCGTTTCCGAAATCTGTGTGTTGTCGGGGACTCCGATCAGTCGATTTACAGATGGCGCGGCGCCGACATCGCCAACATTCTTTCTTTTGAAAAAGACTACCCGAACGCAACGGTGATTCTCCTTGAACAAAACTACCGTTCAACCAAAAGAATTCTGCTCGCAGCCAATAAAGTGATCGAAAACAACTTAAACCGGAAGGCGAAGAATCTGTGGACAGAAAATCCTGAAGGCAATAAACTCGTCTATTATCGTGCTGACAGTGAGCAAAGCGAAGCACAGTTTGTCGCCGGGAAAATTAAAGAATTAACCCGGGATGGTAAGAAACTTTCAGATATTGCGATCCTCTATCGGACAAATGCGCAGTCGCGTGTGATGGAGGAAGTATTACTTAAATCGAATATTGGTTACGCCATTGTTGGCGGAACTAAATTCTATGACAGAAAAGAAATTAAGGATATGCTGGCGTATTTGCGGTTGATTTCCAATCCGGACGATGATATCAGCCTGCAGCGAGTGATTAATGTGCCAAAAAGAGGCATTGGGTCTACCTCGGTGGATAAAATTTCTAATTTTGCGGACATGCATGATCTTTCCTTATATCAGGCATTGGACTCGATTGAATTAATCGGCCTAAGTCCGAAAATCACAAAAGCAGCACGAGAATTCCGCGATTTAATTCGCAATTATACAAATATGCAAGAGTTCCTCTCCGTAACAGAATTAGTTGAGGAAGTTCTGGAAAAGTCGGGTTATCGCGAGATGCTCAAGGCGGAAAAATCACTTGAAGCCCAAAGCCGCTTAGAAAACCTTGAGGAATTATTATCGGTAACGAAAAACTTTGAGGAGACCAACGAAGATAAAAGCTTAATAGCATTCTTAACGGATTTAGCACTCGTTGCTGATATAGATTCGCTCGATGAAGATGGGGAAAAAGCTGACTCCATCACCTTGATGACCCTACACTCGGCAAAAGGGTTGGAATTCCCGGTTGTCTTCCTAATCGGGCTTGAAGAAGGTGTCTTCCCGCACAGCCGCTCGTTGATGGAAGAAGCAGAGATGGAAGAGGAGAGACGTCTTGCTTATGTAGGAATTACAAGAGCGGAACAAAGTTTATTTATTACAAATGCACAAATGAGAACCTTGTTCGGAAGAACCAATATGAATCCAGCCTCAAGATTTATCGCGGAAATACCGGAGGATCTAATCGAGGGTGTGGAAGTGGAGAAGCGGATGAATACGCCGTTTGGATCGGGCGGTGGCAGAGCGTATGGCTCAACGGGTACCTCGTTTGGGTCGTCGAGAAGCTCTTTCGGCACACCGGCTTCACCAAGAAAACCGGTCATGCGTCCAGTATCGGCTGCTTCCGGCGGTGAGGATATCGGCTGGAAGGTTGGCGATAAAGCGGAGCATGGAAAATGGGGAATTGGAACAGTCGTTAGTGTTAAAGGCCAAGGTGACGGAATCGAACTGGATATTGCCTTTCCAAAACCTGTAGGCATCAAGCGTTTGCTGGCGAAATTTGCACCAATTAAAAAGGCATAGCTAGTCTTCGAAATACCTAATGAAAGGGCTGGATATATGGACCTTCAAATCGCGGAACAGAAAATCAATGAAATCAGGAGCCTGTTAAATCAATATGGCTATGAATATTATGTGCTAGACAACCCATCAGTACCGGACGCGGAATATGACAAGCTGATGCAGGAACTTTTGGACCTTGAGGCAGAATTCCCGGAGCTTAAATCAGTAGATTCTCCGTCCGTCCGTGTTGGCGGTGCGGTTCTTGATCTGTTTGAAAAGGTAGAGCATCGCACCCCGATGCTAAGTTTAGGCAATGCTTTTAACGAACAGGACTTACGGGATTTTGACCGCCGGGTTCGTCAGGCAGCAGGGGATGAGATATCCTATGTTTGTGAGTTGAAAATTGACGGCCTTGCCGTCTCATTACGATATGAAGATGGTCTATTTGTTCAAGGCGCCACCCGCGGTGACGGCACAATCGGTGAAGATATTACAGCAAATTTAAAGACCATCAAATCAATCCCGCTTCGCTTACGGGAAAATGTTTCTTTAGAGGTCCGCGGTGAAGCCTTCATGCCAAAACGTTCATTTGCCGCCTTAAATCAGGCTCGAGAAGAGCGCGGTGAGGAGCTATTTGCCAACCCAAGAAATGCGGCTGCCGGATCGTTAAGGCAGCTTGATCCAAAAATTGCCGCGTCGAGAAGACTGGATGTCTTTTTATATGGGATCGGCAACACAGGAGCCAGTGGAGTTGTTTCCCATAGTGAAGGACTGGATTATTTAGATCATCTAGGCTTTAAAACGAATAAAGAACGAAGAAAATGTACCACAATTGACGATGTCATTCAGTATGTGAATGGCTGGGTAGAAAAACGCCCGCATCTACCCTATGAAATTGATGGGATTGTTATTAAACTTGATTCCCTAGCGCAGCAGGCGGCACTTGGCACAACGGCAAAAAGTCCGCGCTGGGCAATTGCGTATAAGTTTCCGGCTGAAGAAGTGGTTACAACACTTCTGGCTATCGAATTAAGTGTCGGGAGAACGGGTGTGGTCACTCCGACTGCACTGCTTGAACCTGTTAAGGTGGCAGGAACAACCGTACAACGGGCATCCTTGCACAATGAAGATTTAATCCGTGAAAAGGATATTAAACTGGGAGATAAAGTTGTCGTCAAAAAAGCAGGCGATATCATTCCGGAAGTGGTCAATGTTTTAGCTGATCAGCGGACGGGCAGTGAAGTCGATTTCTATATGCCGACGCATTGTCCAGAATGTGAAAGTGAGCTTGTTCGTCTTGAAGGAGAGGTAGCACTGCGCTGCATTAATCCGAAATGTCCGGCACAAATTCGCGAAGGCTTAATTCACTTTGTCTCGCGTAATGCTATGAATATTGATGGTCTTGGGGAAAAAGTTATCAGTCAGCTTTTTGCTGAAAAATTAATCAGTGATGTAGCCGATATATATAAGCTTACCCGTGAACAGCTTTTAGCCCTCGAAAGAATGGGGGAAAAGTCTGTTTCCAATCTATTAAAAGCGATTGAAACGTCAAAAGGGAATTCCCTTGAAAAGCTGTTATTTGGTCTGGGAATCCGCCATGTTGGGGCAAAGGCAGCAAAAACGCTGGCCCAGCAATTTGGTTCCATGGGAAAATTAGTTGAAGCTGCGAAAGAAGATTTAATTGCCATCAATGAAATCGGCGATAAAATGGCAGATTCCATTGTTGCCTTTTTTGAACAAGAAGAAGCAGGGGAGCTAATCGATGAACTGGCTGCTGCCGGAGTAAATATGGAATATAAAGGTGTGAAGCCCGTTGCCGCCGAAGAGTCTGACTCTATTTTTGCCGGGAAAACGGTTGTCCTTACAGGAAAACTCGAGCAGTTATCTCGCAATGAAGCCAAGGAAAAAATTGAAGCGCTTGGCGGCAATGTTTCCGGGAGCGTCAGTAAAAAAACACATCTTGTCATTGCGGGAGAAGATGCGGGTTCCAAGTTAACAAAAGCTCAAGAACTGGGGATTGAAGTGTGGGACGAGGAGAAGCTTTTAGTAGAATTAAATAAATAAGAGGTGGATCGACGTGAGAAAACTCTCATTGCTTGCTCTCTCCCTTGTCTTTTTGCTGAGTGCCTGTGCACCAAACTTCCAAAAGCAAAATGAAGCCGTCCAAACAAAGGAGAAAGTAAAAGGGAAGGCGATTATTCCTAAATATAATATTTCAGATAAATATTACCGGACGATTCTGCCATTCGAACCAGGGGAAGCACGCGGATTGGTCGTCAATAATATCAATACAAGATATGACTTAAATGAGTTTGAAATAGGTTTAATGCGAATTGCCCAAAATAGCTTTGATACAGAAAAGTATTTTTTTCGTGAAGGCCAGGAAATTAAAGGAAAGACCATTAGACAATGGTTAAACCGCCAATATACAGACGCACAACTTAAGGAAAAGAATATAAAAGCGGAAGATAATATCGGCTTAAACCCGGTGGATAATAGTACCGCCGGAAGTGAACCAACAAGTCCGATCTATTTAGCTCATATTTTAGAACATGATTATCTGACAAAAGATGATAAAGGGAATGTGGCGCTCTCCGGAGTCACGATTGGTCTTGCGTTAAACTCCATCTACTACTATAAATTAGTTAAGGATGGAGATACGTTCGAGAAAAAGATTGAGTTTAGTGAAATGGAGAAGGAAGGGAAGAAACTGGCTGGTGAAGTGGTCAAACGCGTCCGCAATATGAAAAATTTGAAGGACGTTCCGATTACCATTGCGTTATTTGAACAAGAGAGCAAGTCATCTGTGACGCCAGGAAGATTCTTTGCCTATAGCACCGTGAACCAAGGGAGTTCAACTCTAAATGATTGGGAAAAGGTAAATGAAAAGTACTATTTATTCCCATCAACGGCTGCTACAAACGATCACCGTGATGATACCATTGCCTTCCTAAACTTTAAGCAGGACGTAGAGGAATATTTTCCAAACTTTAATGGTGTCATTGGCAAGGCATTTTACGTCGATGATCAGCTGCAAGATTTAAATATCACCATCCCAATCCAATTCTATGGAAAAACAGAGGGAATTGGCTTTGCTCAATATGTGACAGGATTAGTGATGGAGCATTTTCCTAAGTATCTTTCCGTTTCGGTAAGTGTTACCTCTGTTGATGGCCCTGAAGCACTGATTGTTCGAAAAGCAGATGCAAACGAACCGTTCGTCTATATTTATCAATGAGATCCAGCAGATGTGCTGGGTCTTTTCTAATAAAATTAGAATTTATCAGTTTCGGCCATACGCCGCTGACCAGGGCGCTTGCGCTTTTCTATTTGATACTAAGATATGAATAATGTAGAATGAACATTGGATGTAAACGTTTTAATACATATGTAGGAGGGGTTTAGAAATGATTCAACCTTACAAGCACGAACCATTTACAGATTTTACGATTGAAGAAAACCGTCAGGCGTATCTTAAGGCGTTAGAGACAGTAGAGGGTTATTTAGGCCAGGATTACGACCTTGTCATCGGTGGTGAAAAAGTTACAACTGAAGATAAAATCGTTTCCTATAATCCGTCTAATAAAGAAGAAGTCATTGGCCGTGTATCCAAAGCAAACCAGGAGCTTGCTGAAAAAGCCATGCAAGCAGCGGTCGAAGCTTTTAAGACATGGAAAAAGACAAAACCAGAGGTACGTGCAGATGTACTTTTTAAAGCAGCGTCGATTATTCGCCGCCGCAAGCATGAGTTTTCAGCTCTTATGACGAAAGAAGCTGGTAAGCCATGGAGAGAAGCAGATGCAGATACAGCCGAAGGGATCGACTTCCTTGAATATTATGGCCGTCAAATGCTGGCATTAAAAGATGGTGTTCCCGTACAGAGCCGTCCAAATGAATTTAACCGTTATGACTATATTCCACTAGGTGTTGGAATTATTATTTCGCCATGGAACTTCCCATTTGCCATTATGGCAGGAACAACGGTAGCCGCAATCGTATCTGGTAATACCGTTTTATTAAAACCAGCTTCAACTACACCAATTATTGCAGCAAAATTTGTTGAAGTCATGGAAGAAGCAGGTCTTCCTAAAGGCGTATTAAACTTTGTGCCAGGAAGCGGATCTGAAGTGGGTGACTATTTAGTTGATCATAAAGATACTCGTTTCGTCAGCTTCACAGGTTCTCGTGATGTCGGTCTTCGTATTTTTGAACGTTCATCTAAAGTAAACCCTGGTCAAGTATGGATGAAGCGCTTGATTGCAGAAATGGGCGGAAAAGATACGATTGTTGTTGATAGTGAAGCAGATCTTGAACTAGCTGCACAATCTATCGTTGCCGGTGCATTTGGCTTCTCCGGCCAAAAATGTTCTGCATGCTCTCGTGCGGTGATCGTGGAAGACGTATATGACCAAGTGTTAAACCGTGCAGTGGAATTAACCAATCAATTAACGGTCGGTGACCCGACAGAGCAAGCTACATTCATGGGTCCTGTAAACGACAATAATGCGTTTAAGAAAATTATGGAGTACATTGAAATCGGCAAAGGTGAAGGTAAATTAATGACCGGCGGGGAAGGCGATAATTCGAAAGGCTACTTCGTCAAACCAACAATTATTGCAGACCTTTCTCCTACAGCCCGCATCATGCAGGAAGAAATCTTTGGCCCAGTAGTAGGCTTTACAAAAGCAAAAGATTTCACGGAAGCAATCGAAATCGCCAACAATACTGAGTATGGCTTAACAGGTGCTGTTATCACGAAAAACCGTGCTCACCAAGAACAAGCACGTGAAGATTTCCATGTAGGGAACCTATACTTTAACCGTTCTTGTACAGGGGCAATCGTCGGCTATCAGCCATTCGGCGGATTCAACATGTCCGGAACAGACTCTAAAGCAGGCGGTCCTGACTACCTATTGCTTCATATGCAAGCTAAGACCACTTCAGAAATGTATTAAATCGACTATTAAGAACCCCTTCTCGGCTTGAGAAGGGGTTTTTTAGCTTTTTAATTTGAAACTTCGATAACAAATGGAACGGTAAATACCTTGCCATTGTGTTTAAATTGTCCCCAAATTTTATAAATGCCCGGTTCAGGAAAAATGGTCATAAAGATAACCTGTGGCCCATTGCCTTCTGTTGTCATCGGGTGGATGTGCAAGTATTTTTCAGCATCTGCACTCATAGCAACCGTGTGGCCCCTGGCCCCTAAATACGGCTGTAAATTCTTAATCGGCTGACCGCTCTTTGCATCATTAATCGTATAGGTCATATGCAACGTTTTACCTGCTTTCAGTTCACTAAACGAGAGTGATACCTTTTTGCCGTCTACCACCTTGGTAAGCTCTTGTTCAGCAACCAAGGGTTCCTCCTTTGCTGTCTCTCCCTCAACATGCTGCCAATGATTTTCAATACTGCTGTCTCCGCCTCCTTTAGGCGTAAATTCAGCAATGATTTTATAGTCCCCGCCAGCAGGGAAGCCGGTGGTAATATTAAATTCCCCGTCTCCCTTATATTTGGGATGTATGTGGGAAAAGTAAGATAAATCCTTACTAACAATAAATAAATGCATTTTTTTCTCATGGACGGTTTCGAATTTTTTGATGGGTTTATTGGAAGTGTCTGTAATTAAAATGGAAATGGGAATCTTTTCATTTGCCTTTGGCTGGACCGTAATCGTCCATTTGGATTTTGTTGGGATGACATTCGTTGGGGCGGCGCTCATTTTATGATCCATTGTTGATTTTGGGACTTTAATTGAATTACAGGCAGACAGGGATACAGTAGTGATTAGGAGTATGGCAAGAATGAAATTTTTCAACGGACATTCCCCTTTCTTAGCTTCATTCATTCATTTAATGTACATTACCTAAATAAGTAAATGCAAGAATTTTATGTAAGTTTCTTAGTCAACTAGATTAAAAACCATGATAATATATAGAGAAGACTCGAAACATTTTTAGTCTAAATGACGTCTTGTTTTAAAGATGAATGCTTCCAAGGCCATTTGAATAAAAGTAAAACATGGGGGAATTGAGGCTTTGATACCATTATATTTGTTGCATGTAACAGCAGTCGAGCACAGTGAAAGCATGCTTTGGACGTTTATAACCTGCAATATATTTGTCGTCACTTCCGGAATCATTTTTATCTATAAATTATTTACGCAAAAAAAAGTGCGTGTGGCCGGAATCGCCTTTGGGATTGCATTAGTAATAAATTATATTCTGATTGCCATTTTTGGAGACCCATTTGACCTTCTGGGATAAGGTGAGGAGAGGGGATGATCTGTTTGAAATATTACCGTTTATGGGTTCTGGCATTTTTATTAAAATTCATCGGTTCCGCATGGGATGCTTCGTATCATTTTAAATATTTATTTGAAGAATATTCGATTCCTCATATTGTTAATACTCTTGGATTTGTTCTGGGTGGATATTTGTTATTTAAAGAGTGGCGGCGCGCACAATACATGGACCAGTTTTCAAGAAATCTGATCACCATTGGATACGTTTTATTCCTCATCGGAATTCCATTGGATTTTACGTACCATATTGCTTACGGGATTGATTTAACCACATGGAGTCCAACTCATTTTATTTATTATATTGCAACCGGCATCATGATCTTTGGAGTCTGGCGGGGATATTACTTGTTTACCGGAGATGTGAAGCCGGATTGGAAGTCGATGCACACGTGGTTCGCGATGTTCCTCCTCGAATGCTTAATGTTTCCTAATATGCAGCAGGAAAATGGGGCGATTTCTTATGATCAATACATCCATGGAAAATCCATTGCCTCACAGGAAATCCTTGAGTTGATTTCCGATCCGGCATCGCAAATCTTTGGCGGCATTCCGGAATGGGTGTACCCCATCTATTCCGTTCTGATGGTGGCATTGCTTACGGTGTTGATCATTCGAATTTGCCGGAACTTTACTATACCAGTAATGGCAGCGGTTCTTTATATATTCCTTAGATTTGTTGGTAAAGCCATTTTTGCGGCGGTTGGATATCCAACATCCTATGTACCGATTACATTACTTTTGATCCCGCTATGCTTTTTCTTGTTTAAGAAGATGAATTGGTTGGCAGGACTCACAGGCAGCCTCGCTTACTTCCTTGTTTTGTTCGCGATCCATAAGTTTGATATCCTGATTACTCCGCCATTAGAACTATGGGAGCTCGTCCCAGCTGTTATTTTAGGTGCTCTCGTTCCTGCAATTAATGCATTATATAAACCACACCCAGCATTAAAAAAGAATAAACAACTTGCATAACGTAAAAAGGGTGTCAGGCACCACATGGTGCCTGACACCCTTTTTGACAATAATGTGAAATGATTCACATTTATGAGTAGAATGTGACGAACTTCACAAATTTAAAGCGATAAGGCGATTACAATATAGTTATAGAGCAAAACATAAAAAACGTGATTAACTAGATAGGGAGTGACCCACTGATGAAAAAATTAGTGATGATCGGGAACGGGATGGCTGGGGTCAGGACGATTGAAGAAATTATCAAACTGGCACCGGAACAATTTGAAATAACGATTTTTGGACAGGAACCATACCCAAACTACAATCGGATTAAGTTATCAAATATTCTTCAAGGTGACACAAACTTTGAGGAGATCATTATCAATCCGCTAGATTGGTATAAAGAAAATAATATTCAACTATTTACAGGTGAAGCAGTTGAACAAATTGATTTAGAAGCAAAGTGTGTCATCAGTGATCAGGGTCGTGAAGTTGAGTATGATGAATTGATTATTGCGTCTGGCTCCAATTCTTTCATCCTGCCCATCCCAGGTGCAGACAAAATCGGCGTCACCGGGTTTCGTGATATTCAAGATTGTGAAATGATGATCAAATCATCAAAGCAATATAAAAAGGCAGTGGTCATCGGCGGCGGTCTGTTAGGGCTTGAAGCAGCAAGAGGCCTGCTGAACCTTGGAATGAAAGTCGATGTGGTACACTTGATGCCGCATCTAATGGAACGCCAGCTTGATCCGATTGCATCGTCATTATTACGAGCAGAACTAGAAGCACAAGGCATGAATTTCTTAATGGAAAAAGAAACCGTCGAAGTTCTCGGAGACAAGCGTGTGAGCGGATTGCGCTTTAAAGATGGCTCCGAGGTCGAAGCCGACCTTGTAGTGATGGCGATTGGGATTAAGCCAAATACAGCTGTCGCAAAGAACAGCGGAATTTTCGTCAATCGCGGCATTGTCGTTAATGACTTTATGGAAACCAGTGTGCCGAATGTGTACGCTGTTGGGGAATGTGCCGAGCACCGAGAGATGGTTTATGGATTGGTTGCGCCACTATACGAACAAGGAAAAGTGCTTGCAAACCAGATCTGCGGCACCGCCGGAAAACCGTACGAAGGATCTGTTACTGGTACGCAGTTAAAGGTAGCCGGTGTCGACCTTTTCTCTGCAGGAGAAATTTTCGAAGATGGTTCGACTAAATCGATCATGATTTACAATGAGTATGACGGCATCTATAAACGGGTGCTAACAAGAAATAATGTGATTGTCGGGATTGTTCTTTATGGCGATACAAAGGATAGCACAAGGCTGTTCCGGATGCTGACGAAAAAAGAAGATATCAGCGGGAATTCCATTTTCCACACAGAATGCTCCGGAAGCGGGGCGAGTGATGATATTGCAGCCATGCCAAATGATGAACTCGTTTGTGGCTGTAATGGGGTAACCAAAGGGGCCATCGTTGAAGCGATTAAAACGCAAGGGCTCACAACCCTTGATCAAGTCAGCCATTGCACAAACGCCGGCCGTTCCTGCGGACGCTGTAAACCAATGGTCAGCAGCATTCTGGCCCATACACTTGGTGACCAATTCGATGCTGCCGCTGCGCAAAAGACGAGCATTTGTGGTTGTACGACGATTAGCCGCGAGGAATTAGTGGCTGAAATCAAGGCGAAGGGCTTATCAAGTGTAAAAGAGGTCATGAACGTGCTGGAGTGGAACAATGAGGAAGGCTGTACGAAATGCCGCCCTGCAATCAACTACTACCTAGGCATGATTCATATGGATGAATACAAGGATGACCGTGATTCCCGCCTCGTTAATGAAAAAATGCACGCCAATATTCAAAAGGACGGCACCTACTCCGTTGTGCCAAGAATGTACGGCGGAGTTACAACCGCTGCTGATTTGAAAAAAATTGCTGAAGTGGCTGAAAAATACAATGTGCCGTTGGTAAAATTAACCGGCGGACAGCGGATTGGATTGTTCGGGGTGAAAAAAGAAGACCTGCCGGGCATGTGGGAAGACCTTGATATGCCATCCGGCTATGCTTACGGAAAAACGCTTCGAACCGTTAAGACTTGTGTTGGTGCGCAATTCTGCCGCTATGGCACACAGGATTCCATGGCACTCGGAATCGAGCTTGAAAAGAAATTTGAACGTTTGGATACACCGCATAAAGTGAAAATGGGCGTATCCGCCTGCCCGAGAAACTGTTCAGAAGCAGGTATTAAAGACATCGGCTTTGTCGGCATCGACGGAGGCTGGGAAATATATGTTGCCGGTAACGGCGGTGTGGACCTTCGCCCCGGTGACCTATTGCGCACAGTGAAAACCGAGGAAGAGGTAATGGAAATGACCGGCGCCTACCTCCAATATTACCGTGAGACAGCGAATTATTTGGAACGTACGTCAAAATGGGTCGAGCGCATGGGGCTTGATCATGTGAAGGAAGTATTGGCAGATGAAGAAACCCGGAAAGCCTTGAACGAGCGGATGGACCAAACCTTGAAGAAGTACACCGAGCCTTGGAATGAAGCGATTGAAAATGAAGAAATTCAAGATAAGTATTATTCAAAGCACACCATTACGGTTGGGAGTGAGTCAAAATGATTGAAACGATCACACGCATTCCGGTTGCACACAATTCTAATTTAAAGACTAGGGCAGGTTATTCTATTAAAATTGATGACACCGAAATTGCTTTATTTAAGGTCACAAGCGGGGAAGTTTTTGCATTAGAAAATCGCAGCCCCCATCCGAAGGGCGGTGTCCTTTCAGAGGGACTTGTCAGCGGCAACTATGTCTACTGTCCAGTTTACGATTGGAAAATCTCTTTAGCTGATGGCAAAGTTCAGGCACCAGATGAGGGTCAAGTGAAGACCTTTAAGGTCGAAATGAAAGAGAATATCATTTTTATTGTATTATAGAACAACAGGGAAGGAAGGCTGCGGGATGAAAACAGGAAAAGTATTTTTAGTAGGCGCAGGGCCAGGGGACATAGGGTTAATCACCGTCAAAGGAATGGAAGCAATTAAGCAGGCCGAGGTCATTTTATATGACCGGCTTGCCAATCCAAAACTATTGGAATTTGCTGCAAGTGATTGCGAGTTAATTTATTGCGGCAAATTGCCTGACCGCCATATTTTGCGCCAGGAGAACATCAATGATCTTTTAGTGGCAAAGGCGTTAGCTGGAAAAATAGTTGTCCGTTTAAAGGGCGGCGATCCAGGTGTTTTCGGCCGTGTTGGTGAAGAAGCGGCAGCCCTCGCGCACTACCAAATTCCTTTTGAGATTGTTCCTGGTATTTCATCGGGGATTGCCGCTCCTCTCTACGCGGGGATCCCTGTAACCCATCGCGATCATGCCGAATCCTTTGCTGTTGTCACCGCCCATGACAAATCCGAGGGTGGAAAACCGCGCCTCGATTGGGAAGGGCTCGCCCGTGGTGTGGATACGATTGCTTTTTACATGGGGGTAGGAAATTTACCGTTTATTTGTGAAAATCTTGTCAATCATGGCAAACCAGCTTCCACTCCAGTTATTTTGATTCAATGGGGTACATTTGGCCGTCAGAAAACATTGCAGGGGACACTTGCCGATATTACGGAAAAGGCTGCGGCAGCCAAGTTCAGCAATCCCGCGATTATCCTTGTCGGAGAAGTCGTCTCACTTCGTGAAAAAATCAACTGGTTTGAGAAAAAGCCGCTTTATAGCCGGCAGATCCTCCTGGCCCGTACCGGCGAAAGTGTAAGCTGCTTGGCGCAGGAATTGATGAAGCATGGTGCGGATGTCATTGAATTTCCAAAATGGAAAAGGACGATATTGCCTGTCGATCTAACAAATGTGCCCTCCTACGAAAAGATTCTTTTTACCTCACCCGAAAGTGTGGCAGAATTTTTTATAGCCGTATTTGAGGAGGGAATAGATATCCGAACCATTCGTGCCGACTTTTATGGAGCTTCTAGTAAATCGGTAAAAGCTTTAAAGCAACGCGGATTTAAGGCGAAGCTTGCTGAGAAGATGCCTGAGTCTGGAACGTTACTCATTGTTGGCGATGACCGTATAAAGCTCGAAAGAAATGCTGACATATTGGTAACGAGTAAAAAAGAGATAGACCGGCAGTTTGTGCCTATTTTTCAAAGAATGCTAGAGGAATCTGACGTGAATACAATGGTCTTCCCAAGCAGTGCCTCTGTTGAACCGTTTGTCGAAGCATTAAAAGAATGTGGCATAGATGCAGCAAAACTATTAAACGGGCTTCAGGTTGTCAGCATGGGAAAGCTAACAATGACAGTGGTGGAAGCTGCCGGGCTCCCATCCCATGGAATGCCGGAAAAAGCGACGAAGGAATCCTTGGTTGAATATTTGGCGGGCCAGACGTATGAGGGGGCGTGAGATATGGAAGCCATTATTTATATCGCACACGGAAGTAGGCTGAGCAAAGCGAATGGGAAATTTATTGATTTTATTAAAAAAGTCATGAAGAAGGCTTCGGCTCCCCAACAGGCCTATGGTTTTCTAGAACACGCTGAGCCGTCGGCTGCACAAGCCATTGAAGCATGTATCGAAAAAGGGGCAAGTGAGATTACAGTAGTCCCTGTATTCTTACTTCCAGGGATTCATGCCAATTTTGATATTCCGGTAGAACTTGAACGTTATCCAAATATAGTTTTTCATTATGGAAAACCACTTGGTGTTGACGCTATTATGGTCGACATTCTTGCAGACAGGCTGGCTGAAGCAGGTTTCGGTGAACAGGCGAATGAGGCGGTGCTGTTGGTGGGCCATGGAAGCCGTGTTCCTGAGGCGGCGATTGAATTTGAAAAACTAGCATTAGATTTAGCTCAGAAACTGGCGTGTCATGTTCACACGGGCTTCGTCACTACTCCTACTTTCTATCATGATACGGTGAGGAATCTAGCGGGCCGGAAAATTTTTATTCTGCCTCACTTCTTGTTTTCCGGAGGCTATACCGTCAAAATGA
>NZ_JBMPZU010000014.1:0-4594 GCF_049463095.1 Neobacillus sp. 19
TATTTATATGTAAGTTTTTAAAGCCCTTAGCAGACTATCTCACTAACCCATGCTTCTGCAATTTTCTTACGATAGTAGATTGGTTTACACCAAGACTATTGGCCATTTCCCTTGTTGTGTTACATCGGCTCATTGCCTTTAATAAAAGTTCCTTTTCAACTGTCTCTATGAATTCTAGTAAATTTGGCAACTGTTTTCCCCCTGTTTCTAGAGGAATTAGTTGAGAAGAACTATTTTCCTTTTCATCAAAAATAATCGCCTTTTCCACTACAACGAATCTTTCTATCGTATTTTCTAACTCCCTAACATTCCCTGGCCATGAATACTCTAATAATTGTTTTAACTGTAAAGGATTAAGAGCAATATGTTTTCGATATTTTTGATTAAATACATGAAGGAAATGAAATGCCAGTTTCTCTATGTCTTCCTTTCTATCTCTAAGACTGGGAATTTGGATAGGTACTACATTAATACGATAATATAGATCCTCACGAAACGTACCATCTTTGATCATTTGACTTAAATCTTTATTTGTAGCAGTAATAATTCTTACATCAATTTTCTTTTCCTTTGTTCCGCCAACTTTCATAATTACTCTTTCCTGTAAGGCTCGTAAAAGTTTCACTTGAAGCGCAAGTGACAGTTCGCCAATTTCATCCAAAAAAAGAGTCCCTTTATCTGCAAGCTCAAATATCCCCAATTTCCCACCTTTTCTGGTACCAGAAAAAGCTCCTTCTTCATAACCAAATAATTCCGATTCCAATAAATTTTCTGGTATAGCTCCGCAATTGACGGTAATAAACGGCTTATCTCTTCTGCTACTTAATAAATGGATTTGGTTTGCGACGATTTGTTTCCCTACTCCTGTTTCACCTAATATTAAAACTGAAGCATCTACGGACGCTACCGAACTGATCAGCTCATACAGTTCCTCCATCTTCTTGCTCTTATAAATAAATGGTTTCTCTTCATATTTTTCTTGACGAAAGCGTGCAACCTCCCTTTGGTAATTTTCTATCAAACTCCTTGATTCTTCCAATCTCTTTTTAAGTGCATTTACCTCCGTTGAATCCTTTGTGATAGAAACAACCCGGACAACATCTCCCTTGTCATTTTTAATAGGGATAGATTCTATATCAAAAATTTCACCTGTATTTGTATACTGCAAGCCACTTTCCCGCTTGCCTGACCTTAAAACCTTCGCAGTGATAGAGGGATAGAATACTTTCCTCTTCTCCAAGTCAAACACATTTTTCCCCAGATGCTGCTGGTCATCGTTAGAGGTTACCCGAATTACTTTTCCTGTTTCATCTGCTACAAATACACTTTGATAATACTGTTCAAAAACGGTTTGCAATTCTTCCATAAACCACTCATCATTGGACGCAATATTTCGAATACTTTTATCGGACTCCCAGTCAATTACCCCTTCAATCTCTTTATTTTTATCCATAATAACAATGATTTTATTTTCTTCATAAATCGGTTGATTTGAAACGTCATTATATAATACTGAGACCTCTGTTGTTATACTTTCAATTGATAAAGTATTCATATTAGCCAAATCAACTTCTGTTAATTTTTCATATAGCGCTTCACGTCTAATACATCCTGAAACCTGCTGACCCGAACAAAGAATAAACCAATTATAATTAGATTTCACTGCCTCGGTTATGATTTGCTGAAAGGTAACAGGCAATTGTACACACATCGCATCTTTTATGAAATATTCCTTTATATTCATTTTATTACTCTCCCTTTTAAGAAAATCATTGACAATTTCCCTAACAATTGAAATAAAAGTTTGTTGAGTAAATATTTAAACTACCTTATTACATTATTATTCTACAACTTACTCCAATCCTCCTGTATGAGCCATCCTAAACTAGCTAGAACCAATTCAAAATCGCTCGTCAACTTTACTGCCCATAGAATTAGTAAGCTAGAGGAAAACAGAAAAATCCCAGATGAAATATTTTCATCCGGGTGTGTGAGTCAATGATTCATGTATGTTCTTTATTACTTTCGTTTATTTATTAAGCTTAGATCTTGTGTAAAAATCAAACATTACTGCCCCTATAATTATTATTCCTTTAAACGTGGATTGCCAGTAAGGACTCATTGCCATACTATCAAATACATTTGACAAAATAATTAAAGTTGAACCACCAATGAATGTTCGCCATATTGCACCTTGCCCTCCATATAACGATGTTCCACCAATAACTACTGCTGCAATTACATCAAGGACAATTGTCTCTCCAATATTGGCCTGCCCTTGACCTAATCTAGAAGCAATAATAATCCCACTTAAAGCTGCGCACATACCGCTTATCCCATAAACAGATGTTGTTATTCCATTAACCCGTAGACCAGATAATCTACTAGCTTCCTTATTCCCCCCGATTGAAAATAA
Source organism: Neobacillus sp. 19 (assembly GCF_049463095.1). Lineage (NCBI taxonomy): Bacteria > Bacillati > Bacillota > Bacilli > Caryophanales > Bacillaceae > Neobacillus > Neobacillus sp. 19. The sequence continues at coordinate 2,417 of NZ_JBMPZU010000014.1, forward strand.
TGATTTTCCAAAGGTAGTGAAAGTTAGGATGATACCAGCTATAAAATAGGCTAGAAACAAGAAAATTACTGAAGCTGGAATCACACCAACAAACCCAGATCCCAGCCATTGAAATGAGGTCTTTTCTACATAAAAAGGTTGAGAATCGGAATATAAAAGTGCCATCCCAGTAAAAATTGAACCTGAACCTAGTGTTGCAATAAATGCCGGCACATTAAATTTGGTTACGATTACACCATTTAATAAGCCTAAAATGAAACCGAAAAGTATTGTAATTACTATTACTACTGCCAAAGGTAAATGATCTGCAAGGCTGGCCACAAGAACAGCACTCGCGGCATAAATCCCGCCTACAGACATATCTAGTCCACCAGTAATTAATACAAATGTCATTCCTATACTCATTACACCGATGATTGATAATTGGCTATATATATTTAATAGGTTTTCTGGTAAAAGAAATCTAGGATAGAGGATTGTTGCAACGGCTATTATTATAATAAACGCAACTACTGTACCATACTCCAAAAATAAATAGTTTATATTTTTGGACTTAAAGTATTTTTTATGTTCTAAATTAATTTTAGATTCTAACACTATTTTGTCCTCCCTAGAAAGTAGAGTTCAGTATATTACTTACGCTTATTTCTTCTTTATCTTTCAATTCCTTAACCATTCTTCCCTTTGAGAAAACAATTACTCTATCACTTACAGTAACCACTTCTTCCAGTTCAGATGAAATGACGATTATACCCATTCCTTTGTCAGCTAGATCTTTTAATATTTTCATGACGTCTTTTTTTACTCCAATGTCAATGCCACGAGTGGGCTCGTCAACTATTAAAATTTTGGGTTTAATATTACAAACCTTTGATAAAAGAACCTTTTGTTGGTTTCCACCTGAAAGGTTTTTACACTCTAAATTTACAGATCTGGTTAAACCAAATTGTTCAGAAAAATCTTGAGCAATACTATTTGCCGATTTTTTTAAATAGAAACCCCATTTACTAACTTGTTTAAAATTAACCATATTGATGTTATCTTGTGCAGATAACCCTAAGACAAGCCCTTGGCTCTTTCTATCTTCCGGAGCCAACGCAATACCATACTTCATTGCAACTCTTGGCGATGTTGGCCATTTTTCCTTTTTTCCTTCAATTACTAACTGACCCGATGAGGTTGGTTCTAATCCCGACAACGCTCTTACGAAGGTGCTTCTTCCTGAACCGACAAGTCCTCCAATACCAACAATTTCACCCGAAAAAACAGTAAGATTAATTGATTCTATAATTCCTGGTACAGTAACATTTTTACAACTTATAATTTCTTTTTCTATCCTTCCGTCCAACCACTTTCTCATCTATATCGAATTTCAAATATTCTTTAACGTTTTCATGCCCCAGCATACTTGCAACTAACTTTTCTTTTGTCCATAAATCTTTTTGCATTGTACATACCTTTTCTCCATCCCTAAATACTGTTATATTGTCACTAATTTCAAGTATTTCTTCTAAATTATGACTTACATAAATGATTGTTATACCCTTACTTCGAAGGGATTTAATTGTCTTTAAAAGAGATTTTCTTTCCGGGGGAGCAAGGGATGCTGTTGGTTCATCAAGTAATATTATTTTTGCATTTGATTGAATCCCTCTCATAATCTCTAAAATTTGTTGATCTGCAATAGAAAGTCTATTAGCTAAAAGAGATGGGGGTATATCTACCCCCATAATTTGAGAAAGTTCATTAAATCTTATCTTCATCTTTTCCTTCGATATAAAACCCAGACGACTTATCGTTTGCCCTAAAAATACATTTTCCAGGGCGGTTAAATTAGGAATAACAGTAAGCTCCTGATAAATAGTAGCAATTCCTTGGTTCCTAGACGACCTTGGATCACCGTAGTGTAACTCATCGCTAAAGATGTGAACGCTTCCACTACTTGGGGCAATACGCCCAGATAAGATCCCTAATAAAGTAGATTTACCAGCCCCATTTTGACCCACTATTGAATGAATTTCACCAATTTTAATATCTAAATTAATATTATTATTAGCATTAATGAAGTGGCGCACGAAAAACGCGAAAGCGTTTCACGAGAAATGCGAAAACGCCTATCTAGGTTGTTGCGTTTGGGGTTAAATATCGGCTGCTCTTAAACTGAACCAGTAGGCTACA
>NZ_JBMPZU010000015.1:0-24293 GCF_049463095.1 Neobacillus sp. 19
CAGTTCCGGATGCGGCAGCAGGCACTTTTTTTGATGATCAGTTAGTTTTTTTATTACATACAAAAGGAGCAAAAAATAATAGTTCTAATTATTCAGATATTCAGTAAAATTAAAAGTAGTAAAAAAGTAGGAGGTGAAATCATGACATTATACACATTCATATTGCTGATCCACATTGTAGCGGCCGTAGTTGGACTAGGGGCTACTTTTGGCATGCCTGTTTTAATGGGAAAGGTAAAAAATGTATCTCAAGCAAAGTTTGCTCTATTGGTTTCACAAGGAACAGAGAAATTAGCCAAAATCGGAAGCATTACACTGCTAATCACAGGGATTATCATGGCCATAATCCATCAGGAATTATTCAAGGAAATTTGGTATATTGCCTCAATTGTCATCTACATAGCCGTTCAACCCATTGCCGCCGGAATCCTTCCGAAGAAAGCTAAACTTCAAATCGAGGTCCTTGAAAAACATCAAGGTGAAGAGTTGCCTGAAGAATATAAAAAACTGGCAAAACAAGCAATCCCATTAAATAACATCTTACATATTGCGGCTATTCTTTTAATTATTCTGATGACAATTAAACCATTTTAACAAAATTGCCAAACAGTTGGGGCCTGACCCGCTTAACAACACTTAAGGTCAGGCACCATGATTTGGAGAATTTTGTTCATAAGGAACGGCTTTTTGGCGAAGCAATGCACTTATGTGTTTAAGCTGATCAGCATTCTGTACAACTATGAATTGAGGCTGAAAAATAGTCCTTTTCAGTATAAATGTCACCTTAAACGCATTGTTCACGTTTGTATCGAGACCATATAAACTATGCCATCGAACGATTTGCTCTGTTTCATAATGTTTAATTTGATTGTATGATACAAATTTCCCATTAAGTATTATTCCATTTGGCAAAAGAAATAAATTGCCACGATGTCGAACCGAGCTAATAATGATGAAGAACAGATAAGCCAAGCTAAAAAATGAAGATTCAAACCAATCTGTCGTTAAGACCAGCACAAAAAGAGCTGTTAATAAACCAAGAGCAGCAATCGTACCCCATTTGACATATCGATAGGACCTTGTGTTTTTCGTAAGCGGCTCCATTGATTTCCAATCAGTCGGAATAATAATACCTGCAAACTCACTTTCATTTATTGGATAAAGTGCATCTTTTGAGACATCTGCTGCCTTTTTCAAATTGAATAGATTTCGTAATAAATAATAGATTCCACTTAAAAGTACTAAAGTAAAAATGACTGTTGCAAGAATTGTATATCATACCTTTCCTTAGTTAGTTATTTATTCCGTAAACGACGATTATAATCCCTTTCAATCCCTTCTTTCCATGTTCGGTCAATCTTTTTGCCGCTTCGAAGGTTAATTACAGCTTCATTAACCGCCTCATAATTAACTTGAGTTCCTACATGATCAGCATGATAATCCACAGCAAATTCCTCTTCGATTCCAAATTGAGCAGCGGTCGTTACAGCATCGATATTTGCTCCGAGGAACAGGATTTCCCAGCCATATTTGTCTTTTTGATGCTGAATTATTTTTTTGATTTTGTCAGTTGTAAATTCGCGGCTGGCATTTTCCATCCCATCCGTTGTAATCACGAAAAGTACCTTTTCCGCACGTTCATCCTCACTTGTCCTCTTTTGTACATTCACCATTTTTTGAATGGTAAAACCAATGGCGTCTAATAGTGCAGTAGTACCGCCTACCTCATAATCCTCTTCTGTAATAGGAGATATACCCTTAACATTTATTCGGTCATGTAATAACTCATAATCGTGATCGAATAAGACGGTAGTAACAATGGCTTCTCCTTCTGCTTTCTGCTGCTTCATCAGCATTGCATTATAACCGCCAATTGTATCTGCTTCAAGTCCTGCCATGGAGCCGCTTTTATCTAAAATAAACACCAATTCTGTTACATTCTTTTTCATATTCTTCATCCTCCGTTATTTGATAAACTTAGGATAACAATAATACGATAAGAATTGGTCTCTTTGTAAGCGACATTTTAAGCACCAAGTAATGGCTGGTCAAAAGCAAATAAGGCTTCATTAATTTCATGAATATTGTAGTTAGCCTGCTGAATAAAGTATTCAATAATAACATCGAATTTACTGCTGCGTGACAAGGTATAACCAGCGGTCATTAGCAGAGCAATCGTTTCATCTACATTTAAATTTAATGCAATCGCAAAAGCAACGGCAGTTTTCTTTTTTGGAGTGTAATCGATGCCATTCCGGATTTTAGAGAATAATTTCCGGTCAATGTTTGCCCTTTTATATGTCTCAACATCTGTCATTTCCTTTTCATCAATTAAACGAAGCAACCGTTCGGAAAAAGATTCATCCAGTTGGTTCAATAAGTTTTCTAATGAATAATCAGTCTCTTTATATAGGGACTCTTGAAGAATTTCAACTTCTTGCCGTTGTTCCAATATAAATGGTTCTTCTCTATTACGAGTAAACGTGCTTTCTACAAGCTCGACATAATGCTCATCAATAAATTGATGAATGGATGTAAATAACTTCTTGCTTAAACAAAAGGATTTCTTGTCGAAAACAACAAGAAAAACGTGCATATCATGATGTAATAAAAATGAACCGATGGTGGAAACCGCAATCTGTAATGCTTCATCTCTTGGATAGCCGTATATGCCAGTCGAAATCAGTGGAAAGGCAATTGATTCACATTGGTGTTTTTTTGCCAGCTCTAAGGAGTTATAAAAAGATTTCTTTAACAAAGCTGCTTCTTGATGGGAGCCTCCTTGCCAAATTGGCCCAGGTGTATGAATAATATATTTTGCATCCAATTGAAACCCATCAGTAATAACGGCTTCCCCCACCTTGCATTCACCAATTTGATTGCATGCTTCTTGCAACTTACTGGTGCCTGCTGCACGAAAAATCGCTCCGCAAACACCACCACCCATTTTCAATGACGTATTCGCAGCATTCACAATTGCATCTACCTTCATCTTGGTTAGATCATGGCGAACAATTTCTAAGGGCATAATTTTTTCCTCCCTATTTTAAGAACTTTTTCTACGTGAAATGGCACCTGGCCCCCTTATTTCGATCTATTGTTCTAAAATCTTACAGTATATAAATATTAATAGAATTAATCTTCATATACTTTGTGGGATTGATATTTAAAACCCTGGTACTGATAGTTTTGCCTTCTGTACATTTCTCTTGGAGTATCTTCACCATCCGCGACTAAAATGATGGTTTTATTAGAAAATTGATCCATAACAAATTTCTGCAATCTGCTTCCTATGCCCTTTTTCTGAAAGTTTTCATTAACAACCAAACCGTCAATTTCCGCTGTGTTTTGCTTAATAATAATATCTACCGATCCTGCCGGAGTACCTTTATATGATGCAAGCAGCTGCTGAATATTCGGATTCTTAAAATTTCGTTTATGCAATTCCTGATTTTGATTTGCAAAGTCACGCCCATTCTCCAAATCTTGCTGATATTGTAATGTAAGAAAGGACTCAAGATTGTTATCAGACAAAGTATGAATCTCAATATCTGGATTTTCTATTACTGAAGGAAATTGATTAGGTTCAATCGCATATAGTTCGAGAAATCCAATTTCATAGCCTGAATTATCCATGTAATCAATTAGTTCTTCAGCAGGTTTTTCATTTGGAGGAAAATAAAACTTTAGGTGGTTTTGACCATGTTTTAAATGGAATTCTCTTAAATAACTCTCTGCCTTTTTAAATTCTGTCAGAGTCGGAATCTGTTTAAACTCTATAAAGTTACTATCATATCTAGTTAACATTTCTGGATAATGTATCTGGCTGTATAGATTATTTTCAGATATGACATGACCAAGCGTATAAATATTTTCAAATGTTATTTGCATTTTGTTACTCCTTCTTTTCGAATATAGTGCCTGACCCCCATTGATCTAACTCTTACCTCCATCGGGGGTCAAGCCTAATTTGTGCCACAAGAACCGTCCCCATGGTCACCATTAAATACTATATAATTTTAGCTCGTACTCTTCTTCTGCGTATATTTCAGTGGTTCGTCCGGAAACGTCCTCTAACTTTAATACACATACATCCCCAGTTCGATAACGGTCTTCAAGCAAATGAAATACGACATCTGTTTGGCGTCCGCTTACCTCACCTTCCGAATCGAAAGTAATTGTTATCTCATTCGAGATTCGTTCATTGTTACGGTAAAATGCGGCCCGTAATGTTCTTGGATATAAGTGGGTTGAAACCTTCTCCTCTTGGAAAAATGGGACAATAAACATATAACTGGTGATCACTTTTTGAATCGAGGCGATACGGACATTTACTCGATCTTCCTCTGCCTTTCGCGCTTTTCCTTTCACTTGCCTGTACTCTATCAATGGGATGATACACTCTTGCGGCATAGCTCCTCCGTGAACAAATCGCAAACCGCCGCCTGCGGTAAACCGGTTTAATCCTTTGGCAATAACCGCTTCCTGCTCCAGCCCTAGATATTGTAAGGAAATCTTCACGGTTCCTTCAGGAGTATTCAAATTATTTCCTATTGCAAAGCGCCGGTTGCGATCAAAGACATCGCCATTAATACTTTCTGTCTTCTGGTATTGTTCGACAAGGGAGGTTTGATAAAGAAAGCCGTGATCACTTGTCAGGTAAATCCTTCCTGCTTCATATGTTCCGGTCAACTTTTTGACAGCTGTTTTCAACCGTTCCAATGTTTGTGCGACTGCTTCATACGTATTCCCTTCTGTCTTACTGGAGTCACCGATAGCATCAATATTGTCATGATATAAATAGACGACACGCTTACCCTTTATTAACGCTAATCCCTCTTCTTTTCCTAATGGAATAAATTCATCCAGCTTTAGTGCAACAGAGTCAGGCTCATTTAATTGTAATATTTTATTACGATTGTTTAGACCTTTTGTGGAAAATCCATCGACAAATACGGTGCCATCACTTGAAATTCCGGTTATTTTTCCGGGAAGTAATGAGGCCATTCCGATTTGCGTATAGGTTGGTAAGGTTGCCTGCATCGGTATTAGCTTTACTTCTGCATTCAATCGCTGACTAAAATGCTGGGTTAGTTCATTTCCAATTTCAAATCTCATTGCATCGGAAATTACCACAAAAACCCGTTCTCGAGATCCCTCTATCAATGGCCGTATGATGGTACGATAAAAGTTCTTCTGCTGCATTATGTCTTGCAGAGGCCAATTAGCTTTTAATTCCGTCTCAATCAAATCATCGGTATAACGACTCAGTTCCATTAAATACCGATTTTCATACCAGAAGGTCAATTGGTCGAATAGCACTCGGTATTCTTCTACACCGGATTCACTCATAAAGGTGTGTTGTAGCTGACGGTAGGCTTGGTCGATATTAAAATCTTTCTTGTATATCGATGAAACCATTCTAGTCCAGACTTCGGTGCATCATTTTTTTCAAACACTTTCAGCCACTCATACAAACAAAGAGCTTTCTCTAACAGCTGATATTTTTGAAAAAAACGTGTTTTATACCAATAACTCTTACTGCGTTTCAGAAAGAATGCTTCTCCACTCCGTTACCACAAATGTTTCATTTAAAAGGAGTTCATGTAAAACTTCTAAGATCTTCTGTTCAACCACCGCAAATGTATCGCAGCGTAGAAAGGCTTGGTAGGTATGCTGTTCAACATCATGTTCAACATTCCATTTCTGTTCCAACTGATCTAAAATATGTTCTAATGACATTCTTTCCTCAGACTTTAACCATTCTTCAACAAATACCTTGCAAATATTAGGAACTGTGGATTCATAACTAACAGATATTACTTTCTCATCTATAATATGTGCGGCGTAATGCTGAAACACAATTGTTTCGATGATATGTGCTAAGCGATTTCCCCCATTCTTTGCAATGCCAAAATACTCACCCACATAGGTAAAAAATAATTCCTTATCTATGTACTTCTCAATTTTTCCAAGTTCCTCATTTGAATCTGATAAATTCCCACTAGATAAAACGCTTTTTAAAATATCTTGTGGATGAATAGTTCTTGCATTACATAACACAGCAAGCGTCGTTTGCTTTACTTGATCAATCGTGGGTTTATTAGGAAGTAGTTTCTGAAACTTCGCAACACGCTGTTTGTTTTCAAAAAACTTGGCATGATCTTCAAGAAATTTGCGAATGGGTAAATGTTCTAAACGTAATTCCTTCATGCGAATAGCAATTTCATCCGCTTGAAACTCACCGTATTTACCGCTATAAAGCAATATATCTAATAAGAAATTATCTTCATCCTCCGGCTTGGCATATGGCGCATATAGCAAATAAGAATGATCGGTATCCTCAATTTCAAGTAAAACTTTTGTCCGAAAGGAACTGTCCCGATCTAGGTGATGCACTTTTATTTGTTCTTGTTTTAGAACCGCTTCTATCTCAGAAAAATCGCGTCTTTCACTTTGGGAGTCATACCAAAATACAAGCGAACGATGTGCTCCGTTGTTCTCCGCCTGCTGTTCCCGAAATAGTCGCAGCAGTTCTTCAGTAATATTCATTTGACACCAACTCTCATCATACATAATCTTCATTCTTCTAGAATAAAAAAGAAAACAATGATTGTAAACTAAAGCGAACAAAAATGGATAGAGTCCTTGCTCTATCCTTCTGGAACTCACTTAATCTTTGCAAGTACATTTTGCATCATTGCGTAGTTCACAACGACACCATCATCAAGATCAAGGAAAATCCGCCTATTCGCAAGCTCTGCCAATTTCCTGTCAAAGACAATTAACTCTTCTTGCTGGGCTTTGATCGTTGACAGATGTTTGTCATAACGTTTTTTCGTCGCAGCCGAAAGGTTCGGGTTCATGAGATCTTGTTCCAAACGTTTTTGTTCCTGACGCAATTTTTCCTGCAGGTTCTGAACATAAGAAAAGCGCATTGTTGCCAATGTTTCTGGCGTATAGCGATGCAAGTAGAACAAGGCACGGAAACCTTTCTTGTTTCCTGATTCCACCATCCAGTAAATTGGCCGTTTTTGATAAATCCTGTAATGATCGGCATAAAATTCATCAAAGAAATACCGGCGTAGGCGCTCTACAGGAGTTTCATTTGCTTTCATGACCACTGACTCGGCCAGCCAGCGAAGATTTTCGGCTAAACTCTCTTGTCCGAAAATAAGAACTAACAACTCTTGAAGTCTTTTTACTACATCGTCTTCAAAATACTCCGAATCTGTAAGTGGAATAATTCCATCTGAATCCGGTTGGAAGGACGTATATTTTCTGGCATCCCAGTTGCCGCCTGCAAAAGCTAATCCTGCTACATCTAAAGAATAGCGTCCCATCATCAGACCGATACAATAGGAAAGGAAGCTCCTTGCATCACGTCCACGATCTGCAAGTCTTACGCTTATCTCGTCATCCGTGACCTTAGGAGTTAATTCATCTTGTAAACCATACAAATCAATGAAGAATTGATTTAAGGATTCTTCATTTTGCTGGAGTTGCCGGAATTGGTTTTCAGAATGTTTTTCCCAGTTTTCATAGCATTTCTCTAATTTCGTTGCCTGTTGATTGTATGTTAGGAATGGATGTTGTTTGAAATCCCAAGATGTTTCAAATGAAATCCAATCATTTTTGGCAAGATGAATATTCTTATCCACGATATTTAAGCAGTTTGTATCATTTAATTTAACAGGAATTCTTGCAATAATTCCTTGGTCAAAATTTATTGTTGAAGACAATTGTTGTGTGAACATACTTGTTAATTTAGAGTTCAATAACCCTAATAAAAACTTTAAATACTTATCAGTGAAAACCATCATTCCCGCATTGCTAAATATAAAACCCTTTGGCGAATAACGAACTGAGAATCTCGAGCTAGAAATCGCCGTCCATGTTAACCCTTCCTTAAAATAATATTGGGTATTTTGCGGTCTTGATTTAAGTTTCCCTTTCGAATCAACAAAGTTTTTAATTTCCCATCCATTATTCTCCCAATTCACAACATAATCCTGGTTGCCGTACCATTTCCTGTATTCCCCGCCCTTATTATAAGGGAACCATTTTCTTTTACCTTTACATGCATCCTCATTGCTTTCATAATGAAATCCTATTTTATCTATTATTACCTCGTACCATAAACGTATGAAACGATCATTATCACTAGTTTGAAGTCCAACTCTTGGCTCAGCAATTTCCGCTAATTTTGGATTGTTTTTAAAAATGTTCCGTACTTGTTTCGAACTCCAAAAGGCAAAAGGTGAACCTGGTATGGAATAAAAATCTTTACTATCCGAGGTATAGCGATATGATACAGCTTTTTCTACGGCTTCTCTAACTTTAACAGGCTGAATCTCTGTTCCCTTAAATCCCTCTAAACGTATATACTCTCCCTTTGTGTTTCCTTTCTGGTTTTGAATAACAAACGTACAAATGGGTACTGTTGCTTCAGAAAATGCTGAGTACTCTAATTGGATTAGACTTGAGATACTTTGATTAGCAATAATATATTCTCTTAATTTTTCATGAGTAGCGATAAACATCCATGTAAAAGGAGTCATTAAACCGGCAAAACCATAATCAGTTGTCAATTGAATAGAACGATAAATAAATGCCGAATATAAGTCTGACTTATATTCTTTATAATTATCATTCAAAAAATTCTTTAAAATTGGATTATATTTATTATGATAAGGTGGATTTGTCACTACTGCCTCGTAATTTACTGCCAGAAGATATGCTTGCTCTATTAACGGAAGTAAGTTCTCCTTTATTTCAATCAAAACGGCTTCCTCTAGCAAGTTAGTTGCCTCTATGCTAGATGAATGAATGAAGTTCATAAACTTCAAATAAAAAGAAGCAGCTTCTTTCGGAACAATAAGTGAACCGAATTGTTTTGCATTTTCAAATTGTTTTTGTAAGGAAGTAATCCAGCCTATATCACCCGCTTTATCTGCCATAAAGCGGGTTGCCTCTTCAGATAATGGTTTACTATCGTTAAATTCAAGAATGTTCAGTTTTAAATTAGTTGCCTTTTTTAAGAATCTTCGGTACTTTTCCTGCCCCTTCATCATTAATGCAAAGCATGCGATTTGGACAGCCCGTTTATCAATGTCCATCCCATATAGATTTTTTTCAATAATTAACCTTGGAATATCACGCTCTGAATACCCGGCTTCCAAATACATATCATAAAGTAAATCAAATGCATAAACTAAAATATGACCCGATCCACATGCAGGGTCAATTATTTTTATTTCCTCTAAAGATGCAATGCTCGGTGTTGGCAATCTTTCAGATGATTTTAAATAATACGCCCATTGTTTAGCAAGTTCATTGTCGGGGTTCCAGTGATCATACAGCTTACCTAAAGAATTTTGAACCATATACTCTACAATCCATCTGGGAGTAAATAACTGGGTAACAACAGGTAAGTCTTCTTTTTTTACTGCATTATTTTTTAGTCCGCCAACTTGTTCTTTTTTCTCTGACATATAGTACTGATAAAGCCATCCGATTACTTCTACCTCTTGAAAATCCTCTTCTGCCAATTCGGTCACTAATCTATTGATTAGGGAATCTGCATGCAGCAATGACTGCTGTAATAATAACTCCGAGTAGTCGGCTAATTTTTCGAATAAAAACGGCATTATCTCGCTCAGTTCATTACATTGGGCAACTAATAGCTTTCGATATGCTTCTTCTCGATTCCCTTGGGTAATTAAAGATGCTAATTCCTGTTTATTAACAGATAGATCCGTAAACTGATATTCCGTTAAAATATCTGGATCCACTTTCCCTTTCGTTTCACTGGATAACACGCGAACTTTGGAAGGAAGATCATTATGAACTTCCATAAAGCGAATCGCAATAAGCCGGTTGAACCATGTATAGGCCACCTCTTCAATCACATGATCGTAACCTTTTGTTTTTAACTCAGTTAATAACTTCTCAATTCCTTTTTTATAGGTAATGGGGTGTTTTATACCATTTACTTCTACATAGTCAGCACCAGTTAATAGTGAAGGAATGCTGTTTTCGGTAATTCCAAAACTTTGTGCCCGAAGTGAAATTTGATTCCTTAACTCATTTCGAGCATAAACCGCAAATTCTCTTAAAGCCTTTTTGTTCATTTCATCACCCAATTTTGGAATTCATTTTTAGAGAATTGGTCAAGGTTAGCCTTGACCCTATTTTATCTTAGCTAAAACCGTTTTTAGCTTTTCGTAGTTAGCCGCCACACCATCATCCAAATCAAGCATGATCCGCTGGTTTGCGACTTCCGCCAGCTTCTTATCAAAGTCAATCAATTCTTCCTGTTGTGATATGTTAATTGTCACCTGTTTTTCATAACGCTTTTTCATTGCAGCTGAAAGATCCGGATTCACAAGGTCTTGTTCTAGACGTTTTTGTTCTTGTCGTAGTTTTTCCTGCAAGTTTTGTAGATAAGAAAATCTTATTGCAGCCAACGTTTCGGGAGTGTAGCGATGTAAATAAAACAAAGCACGAAACCCTTTTTTAGGTCCCGATTCAGCCATCCAGTAAATTGGCCGTTTTTGATAAATCTTACAATGATCAGCATAAAACTCATCAAAGAAATAACGCCGCAACCGTTCCACCGGCGTTTCATTTGCTTTCATTGTAAGCGACTCAGCAAGCCAACGAAGATTCTGGGCTAACGAATCCTGTCCAAATAGGACAACTAACAGCTCCTGAAGACGTTTAACAACATCATCTTCAAAATACTCTGTATCTGTTAGCGGGATAATGCCGACTGAATCTGGCTGAATTGTTTTATACTTACTTTCATCCCAGTCCCCACCTGCAAAAGCTAGTCCTTCAACATCTAAAGAATAACGCCCCATCATTAGACCAATGGTGTATGACAGAAAAGACTTTGCCTCTCGTAATCGATCAGCGAGCTCACTGGTCACATCTTCGTCCTGTACTTCTGAAATTAACTCATCTTCAAGCTCATATAGTTTAATAAATATTTTATTTAGTTCTTGCTGGTTAGTTTTTAGCTGATTGAACTGTTTAATTAAAGATTCTTCCCAATTGTTGTATATTTGTTCTAATAAAACGAGACTTTTCCTTGATTCCAATAATGGATGACTTGTAAAATCCCAGGAAATTTCAAAGGAATCCCAATCAGTCTTTGACAATTGAATACATTCATTTATGACCGGAACAGGCTCAGAATGGGAAATAGGTTTAAATGGCAAGGAACCGATATTCCCTGGCTGAAAGTTTAATGTTGGATTGATAGCCTCAAGATAATGGGTTGCAACTTTAGAATTAAGAAAACCTAAAATAATTTTATCGGTCTCTTCATCTAGTGAAGTTAAAAAAGCATTAGCATCATCATACAAGAAACCTGGGAAGGAAAATCGTGCAGAAAATTTATTCGTTGTTATTTTATTCCACAGGATGGCAGGTTTGAAAATATAATCTAAATTATGGTTAGTTGATCCCACCTTATATCCTTCACTTTTCATATGTAATAACTCATATCCATCATTTTCCCAATTTACGACAAAGAGGTTGTTCCCGTACCACAGCCGAACTTGTCCTCCCTTATTATAAGGAAACCATTTTTTCTTCGATGCTTTTGCTTCTACACGGCTTTTAGCATCTTTATTAAACCTTTCATAAGATACTTCAAACCAATATCTAATAAATCGGGGGTTATCTGCAGTAACCATACCTTTACGTGTATTACATACATTTGATAATTTATTATTATTATAATTTTTTAGCATTCTCTCAGTGACCCAATACGCAATTGGAGACCCGGGAATTCTTTGGAAATTATTCTGCTTTGCTTGATATTTATTCTCACCTAGCAAAAACATTTGTTCCTTTTCATGCGTATTATTATATTTCACTAATCTATAATAAAATGCAATATGATCAGGGATCCTGATATTTCTTAAAACTAAACAAGTATTTTGAACAACTTCTCCCCCAATTTCCTCAAATGTTCTTGGTCCTAAATGAATCATTGAAACAATCGTTTGAGTTTTGATCATTTTTTTTCGTAAAGTCTCAAAACTACTTAAAAACATCCACGAATGTTGATTTATAACTGCATGAAATCCATTATATTTTGTAAATAACTTGCACCGCTCAAAGAAGACTGCAAATAAATCGATTTTAGAATCTGGGTAGTATTTTTTCACATAATCATTCAAAGCTTCATTCATCCCTTTGGTAGCCATATAGGGAGGATTTGTAACGACTACATTAAATTCACTTGTAAGGATTAAAGCTTGTTTTAGCAAATTATCTATTTTACTTAATTGTTCAAATACTACAAAGTTTTCCAATGTTGGATTTCCCGATTCTTTAAGTGCTTTAACCTTTTCGAGATACTTTTTAAAATTTAGATTTTCTGGTTTTAGAATGGAGCCGTAGTTTTTTGCATCGATAAATGTACGAAACAAACTCGTTAACTCGGATTTTTCACTATGATTTTCTCCGATTAATTCCGCTGCTTGGCTTATATTAATTCCATTTGACTCTTCAATAGAAAAAATATTCAATTTCGGAACTTCGCGGAAAATCTTTTTTGTTTTCTCGCGTGCCTTCATTAAAAGGGCAAAAGAAGCAAGTTGTGCCGCACGATCATCGATTTCAATCCCATATAGGTTTTTTTCTAAAATTTTGGTTGGGATTTCCTTTTGTGAATAACCCCTTTCTTCATAAATTTTATATAACAGGTCAAAGGCATAAACTAAAATATGTCCTGACCCGCAGGCGGGGTCAAGAAAGGTAATTTCCTCTGGAGTTACGTTTGAATAACGCAATTCCTTTAGTTTTTTCTGAACGTCCATTTCTTGTTCTGCAGGTTCAAGATAATATTTCATTTGCAAATTCAAATCGGCCCCTGGATAAGATTCCAACCACATTTGTCCTAGTGAATTTTCTACCATGTACCGAACAATCCAATGTGGTGTAAATAATTGTGTGACTGCCGGTATATTTTGTTTTGTAATTTTTTTGTTCTTTTTTAGTCCAGCAAACACTTCATCCTTTTTTTCTGATATGTAATATTGATACATCCACCCAATTACTTCTACATGCTCGAAATTTTCATCTTCTAACTCTTTTCCCAATTTATTAATTAGGGAGTCCGCATGTAGTAAAGACGCGGGTAATAATAACTCTGTGAAGTCGGCCAATTTTTCAAAGAGGAAAGGCATGATTTCGCTCAATTCATTACATTGTGCAACAAGTAATTTTCGAAATGCTTCCTCCCGATTTCCTTGCGTTAATAATGATGCAATATCATCAGTATTCACGGGCAAATCTGTATACTGATATTCTGTTAGAATATCCGGGTCTACCTTCCCTTTTGTTTCACTGGAAAGGACTCGAACTTTAGAAGGGAGATAATTGTGAACCTCCATAAAACGAATGGCGATCAGACGGTTGAACCATGTGTAGGCAACTTCTTCTATGACATGGTCATATCCCTTTATTTCTATTTCTTTAAATAATTTTTCAATTCCTTTTCTATATGTAAGTGGATACTTCTTATTATTTATTTCAACATAGTCTGCACCTGTCACAAGCACAGGAGAGCCTTTGGGCGTGATCCCAAAGGCTTGCGCTCGAAATGCGATTTGGCTGCGAAGTTCGTTCCGTGCATAGACCGCAAACTCTTTTAATGCCTTTTTGTTCATCGCATAAAGTCTCCTTATTTTTTAATAATAACCGTTTGACCAGTGCTTAATTTTCTTTTTATTTCTGTTTCCAGCTTATACAGCCATTGCTTTAAATCTTGATCGTTTTTCACCTCATATTGACCAGTGGGCAAGACTTCTGAAAGTAATTGGGCAGCACTTATTTCAACAGGATCTTTTTTACCAATTTTTCCGATGTAATCGATATACATTTCTCTTACTGTTTCCTGTAATCTACGATAATCATTGTTTGCCATTTGCGTATACGTATAAACACGGGAAATACTTTCCAACTCTCGCATTTGTTCGACACGTTTCTGTAGTTCTGCCAATTTCTTTTGCACAACTGCTTTAATTTCTTCAATTTCGTTGTACTGTGATTGTAGGCTTTCCATATCAATACGAATGGCTTCTATCTGTTCCAGCTGAGTGCCAATCTCTCGTTTTACAAATTCAGACAGGCCATACTTCAGTTGTTCATTTAAGATGGGCAAATTTGGGATTTGCTTAAATGGGTTGTCGCTTGTTAACACCGAAATAATGTTATTTTTTACATTCTGAACATCCACATCATGCTGTGCCACATCTAAATCATCACGACGTTCCTTTAGCAACCGGACACTTTCATCAAAATGACGAATCGCATTGCCATTAAAGAAAGAATTCAAATGCTGAACTTCCTCTAGCCAGTCTTCTAAATCCTCATCTAACTCAATAAATTCATCCACAAAGTTTTCCTGTTTTGCAATGGACATCAGTTCAAAAAGACTGTTTTTGATTTTTGAAAGCTTCATACCGCCGGGATATGGATACTGTTGATCTTCCCGTTGCTTGATTCGTTGCATGTCATCGATTGGTTGATTGAAATGGCTCTTAAGCTGTTCTCGAACTGCTTTGGCTACTTCATCATATGTCTCACCTATCTCATAGAAATTGAAGAGTTCACGCATTAACTCGACCACGTCTTTACGTACTCGTGGCGGCAGCCCAATTTGTGCTTCAATGATGACCTTCTCTCTTTCTGATGTCTTTGTAATTCGGCCAATAAACTGAGGGTGCCCAGCATCAAAACCTTCATTTAGATAGCTAAGCTTTATTTTTTTCTTATAAAGTGCTCCAGCCATCAATCCGGCAATATCATTTTCGCTCCAGCCATACGGAACTGCTCTGAATTTCTCCACTAAGGATTTTAACGTGATCACCTGTCTGTTACGGCTTTCCTCAAGATATCGAATCATTGCATCATAAGCCAAATAATTCGCAAAAGTACCGTCAAGTCTACCTGGAAGTCCATTCATGGCCCACTCGTAAATGACTTCATTTGCATTTTTTATGGGTATCGGTTCATCAATGTATCCCAAATAACTATACGTATTTCGGACAAGAATCTCAAAAGCACTTTGAAGTTGATTTTCTAATGACCCCTTGAAATCATAATCTTGACCTTGAATGAAATATTTTGCATTTGCAGACGCTTCAATTAATGCTTCCCTTGCCTTCTTTTCAAACTCACTGACCTGTTGGCGCTTTTCCTCTAAAATTTTCTTTTGCTTATCCGTTAAGCTTGTCGAAATCTTCTTATTGGCATAGGACTGAATTTTTTGAGCATATTGCATTGGCTCGTAAAACTTTTCCGCATATTCATCCGGAATATACATGATCATCGTCCCCGAGTTTGCATCTGCCCTTGCTTGTTCTGCAGAAACATCTCCCGTATACACCTGCAGCGTTAACGCGTTTGTTTTCCCACCGCGATTGTAGGTATCAAATGCCTTATTAAACTCAAAATCATGCGTTTTTTGGTAGCGGTATGACCGCATCAGGACAATTTCTTCAAAGAACATCCTACCGAGGGCATCGGTAACATTTGCCTCATTTACATGTTCGTTTTGAATTTCTCGGTTAATTTCTTGTTCATCATCACTTAAAAATACAAATGTCCTGTCTGCATTTTCCGCAATCAACAAATTATGACGAAGACGGATTAAGGATTTTGTGACTTGCTTTTCCAGGTCGTTCTTAATACAATCAACGCTGTCAACCAGCAAGGTTGTAATATTTTCAACTGTCGCTTTTACTTCATCAATTCCCTTAATCATAAATAATACTTTCAGCACTTCAACATCGAAATCACCAATATCTTCACGTTTCCCTGCCTCAATTATGGTAGAAGACACAGAGGTACTCAAAAACCGTTTGACGGTTTCATAGAATTGCGAGAAGCGTGCAAGCTGATTCGTGTCTTCATCCATAAGTTGAATGGCCACTTCCTGGAAGGCATTTAACAACGAACGTTCCCCTTGTGACAAGTGGGCGCCGGCTTCTCCCTGGCGGCGAACTTTATTGAATACGCGCTGCAAGAGCTCTACTTGGTAGGGGACAAATGGATAAATGGCTGCATAATCTTCCGCATTTTTATAACCATTTTGCAGAACGGATTTATCTTTTTCAAATGTTAGCGTGTTATTTAAACTTTGACCTACTTGGTCAAAGTCAATCTTTAAACGATCTGCTGTAGCAGGTGTTTTTTCTAACAGTCGGCGTTTGATGACTTCGTCAGTATTTGAACTTGTCAAGTGAATTTTCGTTGCAAACCTGCCTTGAATTTTCGAAAAGTTTTCAGTTCCTTTAAATTTTGTAACCGCATCAATTTGTTCTTGTGAGGTAACAATGACCCAAACCTTCCCTTGACAATGATTCCCTAAATCCTCCGTAATCGTTTGCAGGTTTAACATTAAGTCTGAATCATCCCCAATGTACTGGCCAATTTCATCAACCAAGAAGGTAAGCCGGAAATCTTTACCTTGACTTTCCACATGTTCGGCAACCAGCTGTGCAAATTCATCCGAACTGATTTGATAATTTTTATTGGATGCAGACAGGACTGTTGCTGCCGTATCATTGGTATATCCTAATTGTGTTAATGCCTCGACAAATGATTTTTTCTTAAACAAAACGCGGGCGCGGCTGTCAGCCCATTTTGAACCATCTATTTTTTCAAACTGCTCGACAAATTGACTGTAGACACCTTCTTCCGTCAACTGTCTCTCGAGATTAGCAATCCAAGGAGTAGAGGAATAGCCTAGGTATTCATTAAATACTTTTAGAAACACTTCCACAATTGTTGCCTTTTCTTTTTTCCCACCAGCCGATTTAGAATCGACATTAAATAAAATCGCATGGCTGTTAAATCCTGCTGATTGATGAAGAATATTTAAGAGTTCCTGGTCTTCCGTCTTATCAATGAAAAAGTCAATCGCTCTTTTGCCATAAACGGTTTCATTATTTAATAGATATGATAAGATTTTCAGGAAGTGAGATTTACCGGAACCAAAGAAACCGGAAATCCAAACTCCCATTTTCGTTGTCTTATTTTGAAAGCTGTAAGCATAATTTTTAAAGAAATACGTCATATTTTCGCTGATTTCTTTTGTCATGACATATTCTTCTAATTCATCTTGAATGACCTCTTCATCGCGCTGGCCGGCTTGAACAACCCCATTAATTTCACGATCAATCTCTTTTTTAAATAATTCTTTAATGGAAAAAGCATCCTGTAACAAAAGTCTTCCCCCTTTATTTCTAGATTGAAAATGCCCGGTAATAGCCGTTTGATTCAAAGCGATTAAACAAGCTCAATCCTTGTCCAGTGTATTCACCGGGATAAAAAACAATAATTGGTGTATTTGTCACTCGAGCGTGCAATTGGTGTAACAGTTCGTTTGTTCTAACTAATGTAAATACGCTTCCAACCCCTGTAATAAATATCACCTGAGCATCCTTGGCCTCTTCTGCAATTTGTTCTACTATGTGTTCCTCTTCAATAGATGGACGAATTGCTTCAAATAATTCTTCTGTTCCTTGTTCCTCTTCAAATTGCTTTAATCCCTCTAGGCCGCCAATATCTTCAAATAAATGAATAATCAAATCAAATAAGTTCAATACTTTGATATTTATATGGGTCTTATCTGTGAAATACTTAATGGATTTTCTAACCATCAATTCATCCTCAGGATTATAATCAAATAGGAAATACGGAACCTCATTTCCCAGTCCGCGCATGTTTAAGAAATCATCCTTTTGAATTTCCTCAAAAAAATGATTCAATTTCTGTTGAATCATTTCTACTTACCTCACTATCAATCATTTAATGTTAAAACAATTAAGTCTTGGCTTTGTGAATGTTGTTCCACATAATCCCTTAAGTCCTTACTTAAAGAAATCGGCTTAATTTCATATTCTTTATCGTTTTTAACAAGCAAGTCTGCGTCTACTAGTATTTTCAACAAAACCTGCTTGAGCTTATACCTTGTTTTCTCGCTCCAGTTACGGACTTCTTCATATTGCTGTCCTTTTTCCTCGAAAAAAGTCAGCACATTACCTTCCGTTACCGTGTTTTTATACCTTTTTAAGTTATAATGGACGACTTCTAAAACAAAATCATAAGGGAGCTTAAAGCCTTTTAAAAAGGCATATAATAATATGGCGTTACAATCGGATCGCGAACTCTTTAATAAAATTTCTCGTAATCGATTATCTAATTTTTCCGTTCGTTTATACACACGTGGAAATAGATCTTTCATTGCCGCCTCACTGCGGCAATGAAAGAGATTTTCGTCAAATATTTTCTCTTTTATATTCTGTTTTGCTAATCCCTGTAATTGTAAATTAGCAACTAGTTTGACTTCATTTCTATAAAGGTGCTCAGCGGTAAATCCGCCCGAATATACTTTCATTCTTTCTCACAACCCTTTTACCTCTCTACTCTTGCATGCTCCTCTTCAATTCTGCCCAACGATGCCAAACTTTTACCCATGCGTAGAAATCGTAATAGCGTTCCCTGTCATCATCAAATGCTTCTATTACCATTTCTTCCTCTTCATCCTCAAACAAACGTAATGTTTCCTCCTTCGCCACAACCTTCATCATTTCAACTTGGGGCTCGACATTCGGATTCGTTATATCGGTTATGATCCAATCCTCGAACGATTTTCGGGGCCTTGGGGGTGCATTGGGATCACGGTCCTCCAGCAGCACTGACAAGCTGCCGCGGTAGAATAGATGCAAATCATGGTGAGCACGAGTAATTGACATGTACAGCAGTTTGGCATGCTGCGTCTCGTCCTTAAATGTTTCACTGCTCACATCATGAAGAATAATAGCATCAAATTCCAAACCCTTTACTAAATAGGAAGGAATAATGACAATTTTTTCACGAAGCTCTTGTTTGCCTTCAGAAATCAATTGCAGACCGCCCACATTTCTTCGTTTTAACTGATCAAACGTGTCAATCGCATCTTGTTTTGTCTCTGTTAATATCGCAATCGTTTTATGCCCCTTTTCCTCAAACAGTTTAAAGGATCGTTTCATTTCATCGTAAAGTTCACCGATACTCGCAACCTTTTTTATAGAAGGAATAGCACCTGGACGGTTCACTGGGATGACCAATGGGAAATCATAATTACTGTTCAGCAGAACCCGATTGGCCAAATCCATGATTTGTCTTGTTGAGCGATAGCTTGTTTGTAAATGTAGACGTTTAAATTCTTTTTCTTTAAAAACGTAGGATTCAATTTCTTCCCAACGATCTAATCCATAAAAAGAGAAAATTCCTTGCCCGATATCGCCCAAAATGGTCATCGACTTTGCATAGTCTTTTAAAAATGCAAGCTGGAATGGACTGTAATCTTGCGCTTCATCAATAAAGATGTGCTCATACGATAATTTTTTCCCATTAATCTTGGCATCTAGATAAATAAGAGGGGTAATGTCTTCATATGTAAATCGTCCTTGTTTTACTTGACGCCCGCTTTTCAACATAAGACTTAATAATTCCTCATCTAAATCAGAATGAAATTTTTCAAACACTTTCTTTTGAAAAACGGACTTATACATTAACAAGGCCGGAATATTTTCCATCTTCTTCACATATAAAGAGATTTCATGTTCCAATTTTTCTACAAAAAGTTTTAAACGAAGCGTCCTGGCATTTTCTAGAGCCTCGTAAACTGATTTACGAACTTCTCCTTCTGGGAGCGTAACTACCCAGCGGTTATAGGAATCTTCGAACTCCTCATCAATCTTTTTCTTCACTTTTTTTGTTTCCGATTTACTCCAATTGACAATGAACTCCTTTACTTCTTTCATCCGAACATTTAGAGGTAAAGTTTCTTTAGATGTATAAAATTGATCTATGGACTGTTTTGACAAACTGACGTCTTTGTCAATAAAAATATCTCCGTGTGGAATCATTGTAATCCCAATATACTCGACAAAATCATCCAGCATCTTTTTAAAACGAAGTGACCCTTTGTATTTAGATACTTTTACCTTATCATCTTTGTCTGGTGAACCTTGAACGATTACATATTGTTCATGAAGATCGGAAATTTCGTTCACATCGGTAAAGTACATGGACGCCCAGTCATAAAACGTCCGCTGCTCAATTCCTTCTATTTCAATTTCAGGTACCACTTCACGGATATAGGATAGAAAAATTTCATTTGGCGCAAGAATTAGAATATCCTGCGGGCGAATGTGTTCATGATATTGGTATAACAGATAGGAAATCCGATGCAGCGCAATCGTCGATTTACCACTTCCTGCTGCCCCCTGTACTATAATCGTGTCTTTTAAAGGCAAACGGATAATTTCGTCCTGCTCCGCCTGAATGCTTGCAATAATATCCCGCAGCCGATGTGCTTCTCCCGTATTCGTAAGAATTTCCTTAAGGTAATCATCCATGTATTTTACTTGATTTCCCTGTTCATCCTCAACTATTTCACTCTTACCTATTTCATTAATACTAACAACATTCCCGTCTTTGACAATAATACCGCGTTTACCATGAATCGTAATCGGCTGTGAATTATTACCGATGGTAAAATTGGCTTGAACTCCTTGATAGGCGTTATATAGCTTGCCTAAATCTGTGCGCCAATCCACAACCACAATGTCGCCGTCATTGTCGATTCCCTTTTTACCTATGTATATTATTTCGCGGTCAAAATCATCTTCAAAATCCAGCCGACCAAAATAAGGACTTTTTCTCGCTTCTTTCAATAGCCGGTTCTTCTTAGAGGTAGTTTCTCTAATTTGCGCCTCCACCTGGGACGCCACAGGTTTTTTTAGTGATTTATCCGTTTTATGTATAATATTGTCAATTACTTCAAGTGTTTGATTCAAATACTTTTGCTCTTGTTTCACGGCCTCGGTCATTTCCCATCATCACACCTTACACATTATTCCATTAAAAGTATAGTCTATATTGGTGAATGTTAACAGGTTGTTTATAGATATTATCATAGCTGCTAGCTTTAGTTTACCATTTTTAACACATAAAAATGGGCTCAGACCCTCGGCGATTTATTGCTTTATTTCGCCAGGGGACTGAACCCAAAGTTAGACCAGTCTTTTTTTAAATTTCAGATAAATCATGTACACAGCACCTAGAACAATCCAAATCCCACCAATCAGTTTGGCGAGTGGAGCTAAGCTAATCCATACGTAACCAATAATTATCAAACCAATGATTGGATATATAAGGTGATTTAGATAATCCGTACTCTTCTTTTTACGAATAAAATAGTTAATGACTGAAATATGAAGTAACATGAATCCCGTTAACGCTCCAAAATTTACGATTGATGTCAAGTTGTCCATATGAGTTGAGAATAGAGTGGCAACAGCTAATGAAATTACAGCAACAATGATCGTACTTGTATAAGGTGTCTGATATTTCGGATGGACCTTTGCTAAAAAAGCAGGTAATTTCTTATCCCTGGCCATACTGAACAAAAGTCGGGCAATTGCTGCTTGGAATATCATGGCATCAGCAACTCCAAAGGCAATTGCCACAGCAACTGCGGTAGTCCACTTTAACCAGGCACCACCAGCTATCGCGGCAATATCATAAAAAGCTGTATCGACATTAGTAAATCCATTAAAATCTGGATAAATAAGTGAGGCGATCCATGTTTGAGTGATGAATAAAGCACCTACCGCAAGTAAAGAAAAAATGATTGCCTTCCCTATTGCTTTTCTTTCTCCTTTAGATTCCTCGGAAAGAGTGGAAACAGCATCAAATCCTAAAAAGCTTAGTACTGCAATTGAGACAGCGCCCATTACTAATCCGATACTAAAGTGGTCAGGATCATATAGTGGTTTCATTGAAAACTCGGCACCATTCACACCGTTCGCAATTGCAACAATTCCAAATATTACAAAAATAATCAACACAGCTAGTGTTATAAATAAAATGATTTTAAGTGCAGTTGTTGTAATTTTCACACCAACTATATTCAAAACTGTATTGACCACTATAAAGACTACGATCCAAGCAACCATTGGGATTCCTGGAAGAACGCCGCTAAGTGCCGCAGCTGCAACCAAATATATTAATGTAGGCACAAAAATGTAATCAAGTAAAAATATCCAGCCGGCAAAAAATCCAACAACCTCGTTTATCCCCCGTTGTGCATAAGAATAAACAGATCCGGCAATCGGAAATGCCTCTGACATTCGAGCATAACTAAGGGCAGTGAAAATCATACCAACCATGCCGATTAAATACGCAAGTGCGACCATTCCACTAGAAGCTTGGGCTACATACCCATATATAGCAAATGGGGCGATCGGTACCATTAGACATAGACCGTAAATTAATAAGTCCCAAAATGTTAGCGAACGTTTTAGCTCCTGCTTATATCCAAATTCCTCTAATGCAGTATCTTCCTTGCCTGTAATCACTTCTTTATCCGTCTTTACAGCACCCTCCATAGGTTCAATCCTCCTTATATCATTTAGTGATAATAGGCAAGTAATGGGTCAATATTTTTAAGATTTTCTGCTGTTGTTAAATAGTTTTTGCTACGGGAGACCAAATTCTTATAAAATCCCTTTGTCAACCGCACCATATATTTTTTCTGCTGCTTCCATACTTACCTTGCCTTCACGTATATCCTTTAAGATTAGATGGGAATCACGAGAAATTGGATCGCCGTATCCGCCGCCTCCAGATGTTTCGATAATGATCCGATCACCTGGAAGTGCCCGGAAATATCCCTTACTCATTTCGATCTCTTTTCCATCACTTCTAACATGTCTAATCCTCGCAGGGGTGCCTGTGCCTCCTCCCTCTAGACCCCATGGGGCAAAATGTGGATTGGATTGTTCCGTATAAACAAGACCTTGATGGGGCTGTTCAAGTATCTCGTACTCCCGTCTAATTCCAAGTCCCCCGCGCCATTTTCCGTGCCCTCCTGAATCAGGGATAAGTTCTGTTGATCGAACACGAACTTGATAGGACAGTTCACATACCTCCGCAGGCAAAATAGCAACGTTTCCACAGTGGGTATCAACTGCATCAATGCCATCCCCGTTCGCATGAGCGCCCATTCCTCCACCGAGATCATCTTGAATTACTCTTGGAGTCTTATTAACGGGATGCCAGCTGTCAATGGCTAAACTTGAGAAGCCAACAAATGTTCCAGCAGCTGTTCGTTCCGGATATAACTCAGAAAGCCCCCGTAAAATTGTATCAGCTATCCGCTGAACAGCAAGATGACGTAAACTTACCGCAGCTGGAAAATGAGGATTAACAATACTTCCTTCCGGAAGCACTACTTTTATCGGGCGGAAACACCCCTGATTTTGTGGTGTTGCAGGATCTACCACACATTTTATTGCATATAGAACTGCTGAAGCTGCTGCAGCTGGCGGAACATTCATACCTCCCGTCATTTGAGGACTTGTGCCAGTGAAGTCAACCCCAATTTCCTCGTTATTTTTAACAACTTTTACACGTATTTCTACTGGATCTCCCCCAACACCGTCATCATCGAGCCAGCCGCTGACAGTCGTTTCAGCATCTTTCATCCCAGCTAACTCTGTTCGCATCCGTAATTCCGAGTAATCCATAGACTTCTTCATTACTTCTTTTAAAATGATGACTCCATATCGCTTAGCCAGTTCCTGCAGACGCCCTTCACCAAAGCGGCAGGAAGCTATTTGAGCACGCAAGTCACCCATCGTTGCTTTTGGCTCCCGAACATTACCAGCAATGATTGTTGTAACTGCCTCATTAATTCCTTCCGCTGTTGCTAATCTTACAGGCGGAATGCGCAGTCCTTCCTCAAAAATCGATCGGTTGTCAAAGCCTTCTGTTCCCGGATTTTTACCTCCCATGTCTGCATGGTGGGCAATCGTACCACATATTCCGATTAGCTCGCCGTCGTAGAAAACCGGGGTAAACACATGAAGATCGGGTGTGTGCTGCCCGCCGCGGTATGGATCGTTTACTAAGAATGCATCACCTGGTTTAAATGAATTCAACGGAAAGTCATTGAACAGATCTCGCAGCGCAGTGCCCATTGAACCAAGATGAGCCGGAATATTCTCTGCTTGTGCAATTAGATTCCCTGTCGAATCAAAAATTCCACATGAATAGTCAATCATCTCACGAATGATCGGTGAATACGCACTTCTGCCAAGTACACCGCTCATTTCGTCTGCAGCAGTAAGCAAGCTGCTATAAACAACCTCTAATGTAATTGCATCAATTTCCAATTCTGGTAATGGCTTAATTATTGATGTCTGCATCTGTTT
>NZ_JBMPZU010000016.1:0-13851 GCF_049463095.1 Neobacillus sp. 19
AGGCTGTTATATATGGAGGATTAGCTCAGCTGGGAGAGCATCTGCCTTACAAGCAGAGGGTCGGCGGTTCGATCCCGTCATCCTCCACCATAATATTATTATGTTAACAATGCCGGGGTAGCTCAATTGGTAGAGCAACTGACTTGTAATCAGTAGGTTGGGGGTTCAAGTCCTCTCGCCGGCACCATTTTTTCTGTCTTTCTAGAATATCAAAATGCGGGTGTGGCGGAATTGGCAGACGCACCAGACTTAGGATCTGGCGCCGCAAGGCGTGGGGGTTCGACTCCCTTCACCCGCACCATTTTTTTTGCGGAAGTAGTTCAGTGGTAGAACACCACCTTGCCAAGGTGGGGGTCGCGGGTTCGAATCCCGTCTTCCGCTCTTCTTCTGCCGGGGTGGCGGAACTGGCAGACGCACAGGACTTAAAATCCTGCGGTAGGTGACTACCGTACCGGTTCGATTCCGGTCCTCGGCACTATTTATTTTCGGGAAGTAGCTCAGCTTGGTAGAGCACTTGGTTTGGGACCAAGGGGTCGCAGGTTCGAATCCTGTCTTCCCGACCATCAGCAATTTCTTAAAATTTTCAATTTTGGCGGTGTAGCTCAGCTGGCTAGAGCGTACGGTTCATACCCGTAAGGTCGGGGGTTCGATCCCCTCCGCCGCTACCAAGTTAGTATTTTTTTGGGAAAAATGGAGGAATACCCAAGTCCGGCTGAAGGGATCGGTCTTGAAAACCGACAGGCGGGTTAAACCGCGCGGGGGTTCGAATCCCTCTTCCTCCGCCATTTTTCTGAATTCCATATGTGGAGGGGTAGCGAAGTGGCTAAACGCGGCGGACTGTAAATCCGCTCCCTCCGGGTTCGGCGGTTCGAATCCGTCCCCCTCCACCATTTTAGGGGCATAGTTTAAAGGTAGAACTAAGGTCTCCAAAACCTTCAGTGTGGGTTCGATTCCTACTGCCCCTGCCAAATATCCTGTTCTGATTTACGGGATTTTTTTATTTATTATATGCCGGTGTGGCGGAATTGGCAGACGCGCACGACTCAAAATCGTGTTCCTCTGGAGTGTCGGTTCGACCCCGACCACCGGTATCCGTAATTTGCGGTAGTAGAACGTTTTACGTACATTCGTAAGGCGTTTTTATTTTGCCTAAACGCACGATTTTAGCCGTAAAAATAGTGTGCATTAAGCACTTACTCATTATAATTGTGTTGTGATTCTCATTACAACATTATCGACACTTTTGGCATATGCTTTTAAGAAGAGTTTCCAGGATAGGACTGAAGCCATCATGGATGAATAGAATAATGAACTAAAACGACTGCTTCTGGATCGATAGTGCATCGCCTCCTACCTAAAATCAAATTTAACTAAACAGCAAACATCATCCAACTATTTTAAGTAATAAACGTCTTTCTACTCATTGTAGGAGGCGTTTTTTTAATAAAAATAATCATTTCACTTTACTGTTTAATAAAACCGACATTCTGAACGAATTTGATTAGTTCACGTAAAATGGAACAAGTAAAAAGTGAAGAGAGGATTATTATGTTTTTTATAAGAGAAACTGTTCGAGTACTCCCGGGAAAAATCGGTGAATTTAATGATTTTTTTCATACGTACTTGCTTCCCAATCAGTTAAAAAATGGCGCAAAATTAGTCGGTCGCTGGATAACTGTATCAGAAGATGAAATCATTGCTATTTGGGAGTATCCAAGCTATGAAGAGTATGTAAAAATTGAAGAAAGGGTGTTACGTGATGAAATGCATCAGCAGGCTGAAATTCAACTACAAAAGCTTGGTCGGTTATTTTTAGAGAATCAGAAAGATTGCTTAACACCGACCGGGTCATACAGCACCCCGAAACAAAACGTTACGGTTAGCGGATATATAACAAATGAACTGAGTGAAACCTTACTAGTTAAAACCTTTTGGCGGGCAGATACGTGGGAACTTCCTGGAGGCAGAGTGGATGACGGTGAAACACTTGATGTAGCCTTGTGTCGGGAAATTTTAGAGGAAACAGGCATTATTGTTCAATTACAAGGTGTAACCGGAGTCTATTCTAATGGAAGTACATTATCCGTTGTTTTTCGGGGAAAATGCCTGGGAGGACAACCAAAAACATCGACAGAAACAAAGGATGTTCGTTTTATTGCAATCAATCATGCCAATGTAAAACAATTTGTTACACGAGGTAAATTCATTCCAAGAGTAATAGATGCGATGAAAGGGAATTGCATTCCCTATGAAGCGTTTAGTGTGCGTCCTTATGAACTACTGAACAGAATTAACGGAATAAGTAATGAAGATTAATTTACTTGGGTTTCGAAGTGTTCCTACAATGGAAGAATTCTTAATTTGACTTCATTTTCCTAATAGTTCCTGGGCATCCTATACTATAGAAACATTTTAGCGGAAGGAGTTATTTTGATGCCAGAACTCCCGGAAATGGAAACCTATAAACATCTGCTTATGGCAAACATTGCAGGACAAATGATTACCGAGGTCCAAATAAATCGTGAAAAATCCATTAATGTAAATCCAGAGCTTTTTAAAAATACAATCATGCACCTGAAAGTGCTCAACATTACTCGAAGAGGGAAGCATTTGTTGTTTGAATTACAAAATGGCCAGGTCCTACTATTACATTTAATGTTGGGGGGCTGGATGTTTTTCGGTACAGACGTGGAAAAACCGAAACGAACAATTCAGATTCGATTATCGTTTGGGGAGCAGCATCTATACTTTATTGGCTTACGTCTCGGGTATTTGCATCTCTATAGTCAGAAGGAAGCGGAGCAAAACCTTTCTGACTTAGGGCCGGATCCTCTTGATTCAGCGTTAACTTTAAATGAATTTTTAAAACGAATTGCTTCGAAACATGGAAGGTTAAAAACAACGATGCTTGACCAGAAATTTATTGCAGGGATTGGGAACTGCTATTCCGCGGAAATATGCTTTCATGCAGGAATTTTACCAACGAAAGACATTGATGATTGTAATGAATTGAATCGGACCCAATTATTTCATTCAATGAAATTAGTCCTACAAGATGCTACGAAAAATGGCGGTTATATGGACCATCCTTTTTATATGGGGGATTCCCTTACAGGGGGGTTCTATGATTTAAGGAAAGTGTATGATCGCGAAGGAGAAAATTGTTATCGGTGCGGGTCCATCATTGTGATGGATATGGTCTCTTCAAGAAAAACGTTTTATTGTCAGAATTGTCAAAAATAGGGTTGACACCGCCAAAGGATTGGCGGTATTTTTATTCCGTAGAGTTACATAATTAACTGTCTATTACATTTGTAAATAAGTGCTTTACTTTTTAATCAAATGTAGTATACTATATACAAATAAGTATAACACATATATAATAACTACATAGTATATACCATATTTATTGTAAGTAAGGGGGTGTTAGTGATTAAACTCACAAAACGCCAAGATGAGATTCTGCAAATTGTTAAACAAAATGGACCGATAACGGGAAAAGAAATTGCGGAAAAGCTTTCGTTATCACGGGCAGCACTTAGACCGGATCTCGCTATCTTAACGATGTCCGGCAGCCTTGATGCAAGACCCAGAGTAGGGTACTTTTTCAACGAAAAGATTCAAATGAAAAGACAAGCCGAAAGATTTCTTCATCAAAAAGTAAATGATTATAAAGCACTGCCAATTGTCGTTGGAAAATCAACCTCTGTCTATGATGCCATTGTGCAATTGTTTTTGGAGGATGTCGGAACGCTTTATGCTGTTGATGCAGATGGTCATTTAGCAGGTGTGATTTCAAGGAAGGATTTGCTTAGAGCATCTATAGGGAATCAAAATCTGAATGAATTACCTGTTAGTATCATTATGACAAGAATGCCTAACGTGATTACTATTAATCCTGAAGAAACATTGCTCGAAGCTGCTAAGAAAATGATTCATAATCACATCGATTCTTTGCCTGTTGTAAAGAACATAGACGAGCAAAACAGTACATATTTGCTTGTCGGTCGAATCACGAAAACTACGATTACACGAGCATATTTAGAAATCATGGATGAAAAACCAGACTAAGGGAGTGGCTGAAATTTTGGTACAGAAGGAAGTTGTCTATGTGGTATCAGACTCAGTAGGAGAAACTGCTGAGTTAGTTGTAAAAGCAGTTGCAATGCAATTTAACGGCGGCCATGTTGACATTCGCCGCAATTCAAATGTGGATGA
This sequence comes from Neobacillus sp. 19, assembly GCF_049463095.1. Classification (NCBI taxonomy): domain Bacteria; kingdom Bacillati; phylum Bacillota; class Bacilli; order Caryophanales; family Bacillaceae; genus Neobacillus; species Neobacillus sp. 19. The sequence continues at coordinate 4,219 of NZ_JBMPZU010000016.1, forward strand.
CTTTGAAGATATTGAAGATGTGATATTACTAGCCAAAAAAGATCGTTCCATTATCGTGTATACGATTGTCATTCCCACGCTAAAAGAATACTTGGATCGTCGGGCAGAAGAAGAGGGAATCGTAGCGGTAGATTTACTCAGTCCTTTGATGAACGCCTTTGAATCTCGACTAAATAAGCAGCCACACCACCAACCAGGACTAATGAGAAAATTAGATGAGGAATATTTTAGAAGAATTGAAGCAATTGAATTTGCTGTAAAGTATGATGATGGTCGGGATCCAAGAGGAATAACGAAGGCAGACATTGTTTTAATCGGTGTGTCGCGAACATCCAAAACACCTCTATCAATGTACTTAGCACATAAGCGCTTTAAAGTTGCCAATGTTCCATTGGTTCCTGAAGTGCCGCCTCCTGATGAATTATATCAAGTGCCGAGGAAAAATTGTATCGGATTAATCATTTCACCCGATAAATTGAATGAAATTCGCAAGGAGCGTTTAAAAGCATTAGGATTAGCTTCTCAAGCGAATTATGCTAGTTTTGAAAGAATTTTAGAAGAATTAGATCATGCAGAAAAAATTATGAAACGAGTCGGTTGTCCGATTATTGATGTATCAAATAAAGCAGTAGAAGAAACAGCCGGATTAATTCTAGATATATTGAAAAAAGAGAGGAGCATATAGCAATGGAAAAATTCGTATATTTATTTGAAGAAGGACAAGGAAATATGAAGGAATTACTCGGGGAAAAGGTGCGAATCTAGCAGAAATGACTCGGATTGGTCTCCCGGTTCCTTATGGTTTTACGATTACAACACAGGCCTGTAATGCATACTATGAAGCTAGTAAATCCATTCCGACTTTAGTAGAAACGCAAACCTTAGAAGCGCTGACTCAGTTGGAAGAAAAAATGGGTAAAAAACTGGGTGACCCGCAAAATCCATTGCTCGTTTCTGTTCGTTCCGGATCTGTCTTTTCCATGCCTGGTATGATGGATACCATTTTGAATCTAGGGATGAATGATGACACAGTTATTGGTGTTGCAACATTGACGGATAACCCGAGATTTGCTTATGATTCGTACCGCCGATTCATACAAATGTTTAGTAATGTGGTGCTTGAAATTGATACCTATTATTTCGAACAATTTTTAGAAGAAACTCGTGAGCAAAAAGGCTATTCTTCTGATCCTGAAATGACGGCTGAAGATTGGCAGGAGGTTATTATTGGCTATAAGGGGATTGTGAGAAAGCATACAAGAAAAGACTTCCCCCAAGATCCTAAGGAACAGCTTTTCCTAGCGATTAACGCTGTATTTAATTCTTGGAATAATCAGCGTGCGATTGTGTACCGCCGCTTAAATAAAATTCCAGATCATTTAGGTACTGCTGTTAATATTCAAAGTATGGTGTTTGGTAACATGGGGAATGACTCCGGCACAGGCGTTGCCTTTACAAGAAATCCATCGACTGGAGAGCATGTTCTTTATGGGGAGTATTTAATCAATGCCCAAGGGGAAGATGTAGTGGCAGGAATTCGCACGCCTCAGCCGATTGCGACTTTAAAAGACGAAATGCCAGAAGTATACAACCAATTCTCTGATACATGCAAACGGCTTGAACAGCATTATCAAGAAATGCAGGACATTGAATTCACTGTAGAACGCGGACAGCTGTTCATTCTGCAAACACGCAATGGAAAACGGACAGCACAAGCTGCTATTCGCATCGCTGTTGAGATGGTTGAGGAAGGAATAATTGATAAAAAGACCGCTTTACTGCGTGTCGATCCGGACCAATTAAACCAATTACTGCACCACCGCATTGATGATAAATTTCAAAAAAACATTTTAGCAAAAGGCTTACCTGCATCCCCTGGGGCTGCAACCGGCCAAGTGGTATTTGATGCAGATGAGGCTGAGGCATTAGGAAATGAAGGAAAAAAAGTGATTTTAGTTCGACCTGAAACCACACCGGATGACATTCATGGAATTGTTGCTTCGCAAGCCATTTTGACAAGCCGTGGCGGTATGACAAGCCATGCTGCTGTAGTAGCTCGCGGCATGGGAAAAGCATGTATCTGCGGATGCGAGGCCTTAAAGATTGATTTGAAAGCAAAGCAATTTAGCATTGGCGAAACGCTTGTGAATTATGGTGATATTATCACAATTGATGGTTCTACAGGAGAAATCATGCTGGGGGAAATTCCAATGATTGCTCCTGAACTTTCCAATGAGTTCCAAATGCTGCTTGCATGGGCAGACCAAGAGCGGAAATTGGGTGTACGTGCCAATGCGGATAATCCTGAAGATGCACTGAAAGCATTTGAATTCGGTGCAGGCGGAATTGGTTTATGCCGGACTGAACATATGTTTATGGATTTAAAACGAATTCCAACTGTGCAAAAAATGATTCTTGCGGAAAATTATGCGGAGAGAATGGAAGCATTGAATGATCTATTACCAATGCAGCAAGGCGATTTTGAAGGAATCTTTGAAGCGATGCAAGGTTTCCCTGTTACCATTCGTTTGCTTGATCCGCCGCTACATGAGTTTTTACCAGATAAAGAAGAACTATTAGTAGATGTGACCAAGCTGCAAATCACGGAACCGGGGTCACCTGAATTAAAGAAAAAAGAACAATTGCTTAAAAAGGTACGCCAATTGGATGAGTATAACCCAATGCTTGGCCATCGCGGCTGCCGTTTAGGGATGGTTTATCCAGAGATATATGAGATGCAGGCAAAGGCAATTTTCTATGCCGCGGCAAAACTGGCGGAAAAAGGCATGGAAGTACAGCCGGAAATCATGATTCCGTTGGTTGGCCATGTGAATGAGTTAAAACAAATGCGCCAGCTGGTTATTGACGCGGCTAACCTTGTTCAAGAAGAAACAGGTAAGCAAATTGAGTATACAATTGGAACAATGATTGAAATTCCGCGTGCAGCCTTAACGGCTGATCAAATTGCCGAAGAAGCAGACTTCTTCTCATTTGGGACAAATGATTTAACGCAAACGACATTCGGCTATAGCCGTGATGATGCGGAAGGGAAATTCCTGCAAGCTTACATTGAAAATAAGGTATTACCGGAAAATCCATTTGCCGTGCTTGATCAGGAAGGTGTAGGAAAGTTAGTGGAAACGGGTGTCAAGCTGGGCCGTGCGGCGAAGCCTTCTCTAAAAACAGGGATTTGCGGCGAACACGGCGGTGAAAAGAGCTCAATTGATTTCTGCTACAGAACAGGTTTAGATTATGTCAGCTGTTCACCTTACCGCGTGCCGCTCGCTCGTTTGGCTGCCGCGCAGGCAACGATTCGCCATGAAGTTAATAAGGAAGAGGTATTAACAACCGCATAATTTTTTAGGAAGGACGGTGCCAATGCGGTGCCGTCCTCTTTTCGCGGATTTTTGGATTCGGGATTAGTGTCGCAAAATCTGCTTATACTAAAGAAAAATGAAAAGGGGACTAAAAAATGGGGGCTATTGAACGAAATGGATATCGTTTTGTTCCTGAATTCAGTGTCATAATGCAAAACGGCGCAGTTCATGTGTACAACCAAGACCAATTTATCGAGGAAATTACATTTCAGTTTTCAGGCAAGTTTCCTGAATTAGACCAAATTGAGGATTTGGTTGACGACTATTGTAACCGGCATAATATTTAAACCGAATATTTGTTCGGTTTTTTATTATGTGTTAGAATGAAAAAAAGAAAACATTTTTTAGAAAAGGAGGGTTAATTTTGAGCAAATTAACATCCATTTACCCTCAAGCAGTTGAACATACAAAAATGAAAGTGATTGATGATATCGACCATTATCTGGAGATGAGAGAAAATTTGCCTTCATTTGACCAATACTTGAAGGATCGCGGCCATTACACAGAGCAAATTTGGGTGAACGTGTGGTTAAATAAATCAACAAATGATGTGTCTAAAAATGAAAAGAAGCAATTTTTAACGGACCGGGGATTTGAGGTTCAGGGAATTGACCGAAAACTTTTGAATAAACTATTTCGGGATGAAATGAGATTATATATGCCTTTTGATGCGATGGGATGGTTGAAGGAAACCTTCGCAGATAAAGATAAATGGTGGTCGGAGCGGTATGAGAAAGCAAAAGCTGCTTTTCAAAAGAGGGAAGAACAGAAGCTGCTAGAAGAGCAAAAGCAATCGATTCGAAGTGAAATAGAGGATTTTGCCGCTGGGATTTTGGAGGAACAATATGATTTGTTCTATTTATATATACGCCACTTTGTTGCAAAGCAGTTAGCTTCTGATCTGAAAAATAATGTGAAGTTTCAATCGGTCGATCCAGTTGCCTTAGAGGAAAAATTAGTAAATCAAGGGTCATTTAATCCAGCCGAATATACAACATTAGCAACATTTTTTGAAGAACTGACGGGTAATATTCATAAGACTGTAAACTGGGGCAGAAGCGTCTACGAATATCAAACCTATTTCTTTGTATACGAAGGTTTAATAGCAGATTTTTTGTCTGAACATATTCCTCAAACAATTTTAGAACACCTTTCAACAGTGCTCAAAGATGATTTTCACACGGTTTTTCAAGAAAAATTATCGGCTCCTTTTGTTAAAGGCAGTATTGCCCAACTTTTGTATGATATTGAAGGGTATTTCATTGAAGATATTCAGGATGAATATGTATCTGACTTATTACGGTTAGCAGACATTCCTTTTGACCTTACTGTGCACAAGGAACTGTTAGAAAAGGATCTCCAAGAGCGGGAAAAGAAACAAAAGGAAGAGCAAGAAGAATTACAACGAAAAAGAGAAGCCGAAGAACAGATGATGAGGGATATCTTTGGAACAGAATACGCCCCTTCTTACCAAAGGCATGTCCGCTATGTGCTGCATATTGGCGAAACGAATACTGGGAAAACTCATCATGCCCTTGAGCGAATGAAAACAGCCAATAGCGGTTTGTATTTGGCGCCGCTCCGGCTGTTGGCCCTGGAGGTTTATGATAAATTGAATGCCGAAGGAACACCCTGCTCCTTAAAAACAGGTGAGGAGGAAAAAGTGACCCCAGGTGCACAACACATCTCTTGTACGGTAGAAATGTTTCATGAAAAAGAAGTTTACGAAGTGGTCGTTATAGATGAAGCCCAGATGATAACCGATAAAGACCGCGGCTTTTCTTGGTATAAGGCAATCACTAAAGCTCATGCTGATGAAGTCCATATCATCGGCAGCAAGAACTCCAAACACATGCTGCTGGAGTTATTAGGGGATTCGAACATCGAAATACACGAATATAGCCGCGATACCCCGCTTGAAGTGGAGAACAAGGAATTTCATATTAAGCATTGCAAAAGAGGCGATGCCCTGATTTGTTTTTCGCGAAGACGTGTTCTTGAAACAGCCTCGCGTCTGCAAAATGACGGTTATTCTGTCAGCATGATATATGGCAGCATGCCGCCGGAAACCAGAAAAAAGCAGATTGAGCAGTTTAATAAGGGAAAGACAAAGGTAATTGTTGCAACAGATGCAATCGGCATGGGATTGAACCTGCCAATTCGCCGGATTGTTTTCCTTGAGAATGATAAATTTGATGGCACACGAAGAAGGCTGCTTACCTCTCAAGAAGTAAAGCAAATTGCCGGCCGTGCCGGACGCAAAGGGATTTATGATGTTGGGAAGGTAGCGTTTACAAGTGACATTAAAAAAATGCGAAATCTGTTGTTGCAGGAGGATGAGCCTGTTCATACGTTTTCAATTGCTCCAACGAATTCCGTGTTCGAACGTTTTCAACGTTATTATCACGATTTAGGGACTTTTTTTGAGCTTTGGGGGAAATTTGAAAGTCCTAAAGGGACGAAGAAAGCCTCGCTTTCAGAGGAGAAATCGCTCTATCAATTGATTGCCGGGACTGAAATTGAAGCAAGGTTTTCTTTAATGGATTTATACGGCTTTTTACATCTGCCCTTTTCAAAAAATGAGCAAGTATTGACAAGACAATGGGAGGATACGATGTATGCCATTATGCTAGGCAGGGAGCTGCCGGAACCGGTTGTAAAGGAACGCAGCTTAGAAGAATTAGAATTAAGCTATAAAGCTATTGGGCTGCATCTCTTATTTTTATATCGCTTGGGTGAGAAAACGGAGGCAATATATTGGGAACGGCTCAGGGAGGAAATCAGTGATCAGGTGCAGGAACGCTTAAAAACAGATATAAAAAAATTTGTTAAAAAATGTAAAACTTGTGGAAAAAAATTGCCATGGGACCATTCTTTTCCAACCTGTGATGCCTGCTATGCAGCAAGGTATCGAAAATATCGATATGATGATGATTTTCAATTTTAATATGATAAGAAAAGGCCTGATCAAGGTCTTTTTTTACTATTCCAAAGGATTGATAATGAAGTAAATTCCCAATTCGTGGTTTTATTGGTAAAATGGGACTAAAAAACATGTCCAATGAGAGTGGAGTGCTATGGATGCAACTATCATTAACAGTACGAGGTCCTGGTGCGGAGGCCGTTTCTTATCTTTTAGCGAAAAATCCAAATAATTTATTTGAACGTGGTGAAAAAGGGCTCACCGTCCGCCTGTTGTATACTACTTTTTCAAGTGAAGAAGTCCAGGTTCTTATTTATGTAAACACTGATCCAATTGAATTAGTAAAAAATTCACCTGATTTATATGATATTACACATTACATAAACGATCGTGAGTTTGCGGCAAGCAGTATTTTTGTCTCATCGATTCGAAAGGCTCTGGGGACAGCATTAAATGGTAAGCCGAAGGAGGAGTATGTATCGTGGGTCGAACATCCATTTGATATGGATCTTGCCTTTGGTCCGATTGCATCAGATTTACGGGATCAGGAGCTGGAAGCCCTATTCGCCCCTATCGGGTACGAGGTAGAGGTGGAACGAGGGAATAGCTTCATCCGTGAAAAAAGCTCTGCCCGATATATCACGTTAAAAGGAAAGCAGACTGTACAGAACGCATTAAAACAAGTGTCGATTCTCATTCCTGTTATTGATAATTATAAACATTATTTTATTGATGAACGGGAAATCGAAAAGCTTGATCGGTACGGTGAAGGATGGTTAGAAACACACCCGCTGAAGGCGATGATCCTAAAACGTACTTTACGATTCCATAACATGATTTCGCAATCCAAATTTTACGAAAAAGAGATTCCAGATGTTGAAATAGTAGATCGCACGAAAGTTCGTTTGAATGATCTTCGGTACGAAGCAATTATTAAATATATCGAAACTTTGCCAAAAAGAGAAACGATTGTTGATCTTGGCGCCGGTGAAGGAAAGTTGTCGGTTCAGCTTGGCTTCATTGAGGGCGTGAAAGAGATTCTTTCTGTCGAGCCATCTAATAAAGCACGGTTACGAGCAATGGAAAGATTTGAGCAAGCAGGTGGGAAATTTGGATTCATTGCACCAACACCCGTTTTGGGTTCTTTATTTTATTATGATGAACGGCTGAACAATAAGGATGTCATGATTTTATGTGAAGTCATCGAACATATCGATGAACATCGATTAGCGAAAATATTTGAATCAATTTTCAATAATAATCGTCCTCTTGTTTTGATAGTGACCACACCGAATCGGGAATATAATGTGGTCTATGACATGGATGAGTCGATGCGGCATACAGATCACCGCTTTGAATGGACAAGGGAGGAGTTTAGGGAAAGGTGTGTAGAGTGGGCAAGACCTAATCCTTATCAGCTTCGTTTTCAAGGAATTGGTAAAGAAAATCCTAGCTACGGTCAGCCAACGCAAATGGCAATTTTTACGAGAGAGGAGGGAACTTCAAAATGACGAAAATTTACTTGCCGGATGCGGGAATTGTCTTGCTTATTGGACCTTCAAACAGTGGGAAAACGACCTTGTTGAACCGTTTAATTGAAGAAAATAGGATACTGGCTTCCGAAGTAATTAGTTCAGATCAATTTCGCGTTCTGGTCAGTGACATTGAATATATTAATTGGAATGCACGGCCAAAGGATGAAGCGGATGCTCTCTTTGATGAATATCATCGCATATCAAACGAAGCATTTGCGGTGATGGATTTCCTCCTTGGGAAACGGTGCCGCTTAAATAAATTAACGATTATTGATGCGACTCATTTAAAGGAGGATGATCGCCAACAGTACATTCGACTAGGGAAGAAACATCATGTACCTGTGATGGCAGTGGTTTTAAATGTCGCTGAAGAAGAGCTAATTGTACGGGATCCACACAGGGATTTCCCCCGAGGAAAGAATCGTATTAAACAGCAATATCAACACTTTAAGCGGACATTACGATCGATTAAAAAAGAAGGATTTCACCGCACATATATTTTAAATGAAACAGAGCTCCAGGGATTAGTGATAGGCAGACAGAAAAATGCATTACTAATTGACATCGAGAATGGAATGGATTTTATTGGCGATATTCACGGCTGCTATGAAGAGTTCATTGAGCTGTTGAACAAGCTTGGATATGTGGAAAATGCAGAGGGATACTTTTTACATCCTGAAGGGAGAAAAATTCTATCATTAGGTGATGTGATGAGCAGGGGACCCCGCTCGTTGGAAACACTGCAATTTTTCAAAAAGCACATTGATGCTGGATTAGCTTATATGATTGATAGCAATCATGGGTGGAAGATTGCCCGTTGGCTGGACGGACGTAACGTCAATCTTGCACATGGTGATGAAAAGGTCGAAGCAGATTTTATGGAGTATGAGGGCAGATTCGGTAAAGAGGCAGCTGATCAATTAAAGGAGGATCTGAAGAATCTTCTTTTGGCAGCAAAATCGCATTTAATTATCCGAAAAAATGGCGTAAAGGTGGCTGTAGCCACACATGCCGGAATCAAAGACCATTACATTGGCAAACAATCGCAGCGAATTTCAGATTATTGCCGGTATGGGGATTCAGAGGGTTTAGATGAGAATGGCAAGCCGCGTCGTAAGGACTGGACAATTGAACATCAATCCAATGAATTAATTATTTGGGGACATGACCCGAAACCGCAGCCACTTTTGGTCAACAATACACTGAACATCGACCAAGGTGTCGTGTTTGGGGGGAGGTTAACAGCCTATCGCTATCCGGAAAAACAATTGGTTTCTGTTGCTGCGAAACAGGATTACGCAAATGTCCGGGATAACCCCTTGAAGGAATGGGAACGAAAGCGGCTGGCACCTCCTAATTTAGGAAAGTTTGTTAATGGTTTTTCCGTGTTAACAGAACAGCTTGGCGAAATCGCCATTTATAAAGATGCTGCCAAATCTGCCTTGGACGATCTTTCCCATTACACCTTACCGCTGGAGGAAATTGTCTATCTCCCACCGACGATGAGCCCGATTCCAAAACCTTCCCAATTGGATGGTTACCTGGAACACCCGATGGAGGCATTTGATTACTACCTGGCTAATGGAATTGACACCATGGTGGTTCAGAAGAAGCATATGGGAAGCCGCGGTATTTTATTTCTTTTTAAAAACAAGGAAACGGCTAAAGAGTATATCGGCTGAAGCGGCGCACGAAAAACGCGAAAGCGTTTCACGATAAATGCGAAAACGCCTATCTAGGTCGTTGGGTTTGGGGTTAATATCGGCGGCACAACCGAACGAAGTAACAGGCACATAAC
>NZ_JBMPZU010000017.1:0-67670 GCF_049463095.1 Neobacillus sp. 19
ATGTTTTGTACTTCGTTCGGTTATTGAAGCCGATATTTAACCCCAAACCCAACAACCTAGATAGGCGTTTTCGCATTTATCGTGAAACGCTTTCGCGTTTTTCGTGCGCCAGGCTCAGTCAGCATGGGAAAGCTAACAATGACAGTGGTGGAAGCTGCCGGCTCCCATTCCATGGAATGCCGGAAAAAGCGACGAAGGAATCCTTGGTTGAATATTTGGCGGGCCAGACGTATGAGGGGGCGTGAGATATGGAAGCCATTATTTATATCGCACACGGAAGTAGGCTGAGCAAAGCGAATGGGAAATTTATTGATTTTATTAAAAAAGTCATGAAGAAGGCTTCGGCTCCCCAACAGGCCTATGGTTTTCTAGAACACGCTGAGCCGTCGGCTGCACAAGCCATTGAAGCATGTATCGAAAAAGGGGCAAGTGAGATTACAGTAGTCCCTGTATTCTTACTTCCAGGGATTCATGCCAATTTTGATATTCCGGTAGAACTTGAACGTTATCCAAATATAGTTTTTCATTATGGAAAACCACTTGGTGTTGACGCTATTATGGTCGACATTCTTGCAGACAGGCTGGCTGAAGCAGGTTTCGGTGAACAGGCGAATGAGGCGGTGCTGTTGGTGGGCCATGGAAGCCGTGTTCCTGAGGCGGCGATTGAATTTGAAAAACTAGCATTAGATTTAGCTCAGAAACTGGCGTGTCATGTTCACACGGGCTTCGTCACTACTCCTACTTTCTATCATGATACGGTGAGGAATCTAGCGGGCCGGAAAATTTTTATTCTGCCTCACTTCTTGTTTTCCGGAGGCTATACCGTCAAAATGAAGAGAGAACTAGAGTGGGCGGGCGACGATATTAATTTTTGCAAACCGGTTGGTTTTGTTGAAAAGTTGATTCCGCTTATTGAAAAACGGGTAGCAGAGGTGCAGTATGAATTCAACTTATCCAATTATGATACAGCTTGAAGGGAAAATAGTGGTTGTGGTTGGCGGCGGCAAGGTGGCTGAACGGAAGGTTAGCGGCTTACTTGGCACCGGAGCCAATATAGTGGTGGTCAGCCCGGAAGCGTCGGAGGAATTACAAAGGCTCTCTTGCGATGGAAACATTGAGTGGGTGCAGCGTCCATTTTGTGTTGGAGATTTGCAAGCCGCTTTTATGATCTTTGCGGCAACGAACGATAAGATGGTGAATCGTTTGATTAAGGAATCAGCCGTACCCGGGCAGCTTGTCATGGTGGCAGATGACCCGGATGACTCAGACTTTCATCTTCCGGCCGTTGTGCAACGCGGACGTTTATCAATTTCGGTTTCAACTGGAGGGGCCAGCCCAATCCTAGCCAGGAGAATCCGCAATATACTGGAGCAAGAGTTTGATCAGTCTTATGAAGACTACCTCGAATTTCTTTTTATTAAGCGGAAGTGGATAATTAGGGAAGTGGCGGATTCCACGTTAAAAAGAAAACTGTTAACGGCCATTGCGAGCGATGAATTCTTTAGCAGCCGCGATCGTGAGGGAGACTTTCAGCGGCTATATCAAGAATTGACTTTCTGAATCAGTAATAGCCGTTAAGGACATTTTCAGCGATATTCCGGTGAGTGTTGTCTTTAATAAGGGTTCTTAAGGACATTTTCAGCGATATTCCGGTGAGTGTTGTCTTTAATAAGGGCTCTTAAAGACAATTTCAGCGAATAGCAGTGAGTGTTGTCTTTAATAAGGGCTCTTGAAGACATTTTCAGCGAATAGCAGGTGGGTTTTGTCTTTAATAAAGGTCTTTAAAGAAAATTTCAGCGAATAGACAGCGTGTATTGTCCTTAATAAAGGCTCTAAACCAACGTTATTTTTTAAGTTATTCAATAAGGATCATCGTAATAAACAAAACATCCCCATGAATGAACTCCTTCTCCTTCACAAACCCGATTTTTTCATAAAGATGGATGGCTCGGTTATTAAAAGCCGCCACAGTAAGGCGAATAGGCGTGTCTCCATACTTCGCTTTAATATAATCTAAAATAAATGAAAAAAACAAAAGCCCCCGTCCTTGCCCCGTAAACACTGGATTCATCCCAATGCCAACATCTACATAACCTTTCGCATAGATCTCAAAATCACTACTAATCGGCACCTGAGCAGATTCCCCAATACAGAAAAAGCCAAATATTTTATTTTGATCATCTAAAATAACAGAATACGAGCCATTTAATAACTCCGCTATGGCCCCCGCACTATATTCATTACTGTAAAAATCATAAGGTGCTTCGTATTTCCAAGTCAAAAATTCCTCAGCAAAGATTTCATCCATTTTCTTCACAAATAACCGCATAAAACCCCTCCAAAGCTCAAATAGGTAAAAGTACCCGCGTCGTGAAATGGTGATATATCAAGGTCTATTATATAACAGACGGATAAATTTACCTATTTTTATAAAATTTTCAGAAAAGTAGTTCCATTTTTGAAAAGTGTGTTATATAATACAAAACGAGGACAGTTACTGTATTATAACAAAGAGGTGATCTAGTTCATGTCGACGCAAACGACAGGTATTGAAGTGGTTGGGGCATTGAAGGCCCAGTACGATGAGATTTTAACACCAGAGGCTTTAAATTTTATTGAAGAATTGGAGCGTAATTTTGGTGAGAGAAGAATTGAACTGTTACAGTACAGACAAAAACGCCAAGAGGAAATTGATAACGGTAAACTACCTGATTTCCTTCCTGAAACAAAGTATATTCGCACTGGGGAATGGACGGTGGCCCCGCTGCCAAAAGACCTTCAAGACCGCCGCGTAGAAATTACCGGGCCGACTGACAGGAAAATGGTTATTAATGCCTTAAATTCAGGGGCAAAATTGTTTATGGCTGATTTCGAGGACGCCACTTCACCGACATGGGAAAATGCCGTCGAAGGACAAATCAACTTACGGGATGCAGTAAATCGGACGATTTCGTTTGAAAACCCAAATGGAAAAAAATATGTGTTAAATGAAGAAACAGCAGTCCTAATCCCAAGACCGCGCGGACTGCATCTTGAGGAAAAGCACGTGCGATTAGATGGCAAGCCTATCTCGGGAAGCTTCTTCGACTTCGGGCTTTACTTTTTCCATAATGTAAAAAATCTGCTGGCAAGAGGCACAGGCCCTTACTTCTACCTTCCAAAACTGGAAAGCCATTTAGAAGCCCGGCTTTGGAACGATGTGTTTGTTTATGCACAAGAAAAGCTTGGAATCTCACAAGGAACAATCAAAGCTACGGTATTAATCGAAACCATCATGGCGGCGTTTGAAATGGATGAGATTCTATATGAGTTAAAGGAACACTCAGCCGGCTTAAACTGCGGCCGATGGGATTATATTTTCAGCTTTATTAAAAAACTGCGCACCCAAAAGGATGTCATTTTACCGGATCGCGCTCAAGTCACGATGACTTCACCATTCATGCGCTCATACTCATTACTTACAATTCAAACCTGTCATCGCCGCAAGGCACCGGCAATGGGCGGAATGGCTGCACAAATTCCGGTGAAAAATAATCCGCAGGCAAACGAAGAAGCCTTTGCGAAAGTCCGCGCTGATAAAGAACGGGAAGCACGTGACGGGCATGACGGCACATGGGTCGCACATCCAGGACTCGTGCCGGTGGCAATGGAAGTGTTCGACCGCGAAATGCCAACGCCGAATCAAATTCACACCGCGAAACAACAGAAAATTACCGTTACAGCGCAAGACTTGCTTGAGGTACCGGGCGGAACAATTACTGAAGCGGGTGTCCGCACCAATATCAATGTTGGGATTCAATATGTAGCTTCGTGGTTATCCGGCAGAGGCGCGGCACCCATTTATAACTTAATGGAGGATGCGGCAACGGCTGAAATTTCCCGTGCCCAGCTTTGGCAATGGATCCGCCATCCGAAAGGCGTTTTAGATGACGGAAGGAAAGTAACCGTGGAAATGTATGAGCAATTAAAGGATGAGGAACTAGAAAGAATCAAACGGGAAATTGGGGCACTAGGCTTTGAGAATGGCCGGTTTGATGAGGCAGTTCAACTATATGACGAGTTAATTATCAATAATGAGTTTGTAGATTTTTTAACACTACCTGGATATGAGCAACTTTAAAAAGCGTTTATTTTAAAAAAAATTTTAATAGATTGATAGGAGGATTTTAAAATGACAAATTCAAGAGTAGACCAATTACAAGAAAGCTGGGAAATGGATAGCCGTTGGAAGGGGATTACACGACCATACACGGCAGAAGATGTAATCAAGCTGCGCGGTTCGATTGACATTGAGCATACGTTGGCTCGCAAAGGCTCTGAAAAACTATGGAAACTGTTACATGAGGAAGAGTATATTAATGCCCTAGGTGCCCTAACGGGAAATCAAGCTGTTCAGCAAGTAAAAGCAGGCTTGAAAGCGATCTACCTAAGCGGCTGGCAGGTTGCGGCCGATGCCAACCTTTCCGGTCATATGTATCCCGACCAAAGCTTATATCCAGCAAACAGCGTGCCAAGTGTTGTCAAGCGCATTAACCAAGCCCTTCAGCGTGCAGACCAAATCACGCATTCAGAGGGTGATGACTCTATCGATTGGTTCGCTCCGATTGTTGCCGATGCCGAGGCAGGCTTTGGCGGACAGCTAAACTGCTTTGAATTGATGAAAGGCATGATTGAATCCGGTGCGTCAGGGGTTCACTTTGAAGACCAGCTATCATCTGAGAAAAAGTGCGGCCACTTAGGCGGTAAAGTATTGCTGCCAACACAAACGGCGGTTCGCAACTTGATTGCTGCCCGCTTGGCTGCCGATGTTATGGGTGTTCCAACTGTATTAGTTGCTCGTACGGATGCTAATGCTGCTGATTTAATTACAAGTGATATCGATATGAATGATGCCCCGTTCATTACTGGCGAACGGACACCGGAAGGATTTTTCCGTGTGAAAGCCGGAATTGATCAAGCGATTGCCCGCGGTTTAGCTTACGCACCATATGCCGACCTTATCTGGTGTGAAACTTCTGAGCCGAATATTGAGGAGGCAAGACAATTTGCCGAAGCGATTCATGAGCAGTTCCCTGGCAAACTATTGGCTTACAACTGTTCACCATCTTTCAACTGGAAAAAGAAACTCGATCAAGAAACAATTGCCACATTCCAACAAGAGCTTGGTAAAATGGGCTACAAATTCCAATTCGTTACCCTTGCCGGTTTCCATGCATTGAACCACGGCATGTTCGAACTTGCCCGCGGCTACAAAGAGCGCGGCATGGCGGCATATTCTGAATTGCAGCAAGCGGAGTTCGACAGCGAGCAATATGGTTACACTGCTACACGCCACCAGCGTGAAGTTGGAACAGGCTACTTTGATCAAGTATCAATGGTGATTACAGGTGGAACATCTTCAACAACAGCCCTGAAGGGTTCTACGGAAGAAGAACAATTCACAGGTTCTAAATAATGATCAGTATCCTTCTCTCCGATTGGGAGAGGAGGATTTTTTTTGTTAAGAGGGTATCGGAAGGTGTGTAGGGTGGTACTGTCGGATAAGTTGTGGTTATTGTCGGTTAGACTGTTTTTACTGTCGGATAACATGGGTTTACTATCGAATAAGCCGAGTTTACTGTCGGATAGCCACTTTTCCCCCATCCCGATTCCTAATTTTGGTTTGGAACACTTTTTAGGGTATGATCATAGATAATAGTAGCCTTTAAATGGAGTTGATTTTTTTGAAGAAACCTACCGTTGACGAGGTCTTGCAGCAAGGCATATATGGCACTTTAGAAACAAAACCGGATGAGCGGCGCAAATACTTAGGGACGATAAGAGAACGAATCATTGTTGCTCTGTATAAGAACCAGGTGGCTGAAGCCGAGGTTTATCCGCAAATTGAGCAGTCGATGAAGGAAAATCCAGGGGCACAGCTTTTTCTAAATGGAAACATGAGCTATGAGGAATTATCAAAGTATGTTAAATTGGCCACGAAACGAAAGATTGATCATAAGATCGTCACAAACAAAGAGCACGACACTGAGATTGGCTTACTATTAGCCATGCCCTACGCGATTGACAAAGAGGAAATTTTTATCACAAAAAAAGCCCTAAACTTAGAAAAGCCTCAGGAAAAAAAGGGACTATTTTCAAAGATATTTAAATGGTAAATGAGAAGTGTGTGATTCAAATTTAGAATTGCACATTTTTTATTTTTTTAAGACAAAATGGCAATTAATTATCGTAAAATTAAGATAATACAAGTGTATAAATGGGGGAAGAGCTCTTGAATCAAAAATCACTATGGCTGTCATCATTAATCATCTCTCTAGGAATAATTATTGGCTGTTCTTTGATTGCTTTTAAACCTTTACCCGCTTCAACCGAGCCAATAAATAAAGATGCAGTGGAAGGCAGTGTCATGCTTGATTTAGATGGTGCGTCGAAATTTCTAGGTTTTTCATCCGAAGAATTGCAAATGATTATCGCTAGTGAAAAAAAGGATTTGGAGACAAATGGAGGGTTTGAAGGTGTGATGCTGCCTTATATTACGGTAGAAGGTAATCTATATTTTGAAAAAACAAAGCTGTTACTTTGGGCTCAGCAGAATGCTGAGCTGCGGAAGGAATATAACAAGGGATATTAATTTAAAAAGGTGAGAGTATGACGATAAAAGGAATAAATCATTTATTATTTTCCGTTTCCAATTTGGATCAATCGATTGAATTTTATCAAAATGTGTTTGATGCGAAGCTTTTGGTGAGGGGGAGAGGTACTGCATATTTTGATTTAAATGGCTTGTGGCTTGCTCTTAATCTAGAAAAAGAAATCCCTCGTAATGAAATAGACCAGTCGTATACCCATATTGCATTTTCAATCGAAGAAGCGGACTTTTCAAATATGGTTGAGAAACTAGAGAGATTGAATGTCAATATTTTGCCTGGCCGGACAAGAGATGAAAGGGATAAAAAATCAATTTATTTCACCGACCCGGATGGACATAAATTTGAGTTTCATACAGGAACATTGCAGGATCGATTGGATTTTTATAAGCAGGAAAAAGGGTATATGGATTTTTACAATTAAAAAAGGGACTAAGTTTTTAGGAGAGTGTTCATGGGGACATTAAACGTCGAGCAAGAGATGAAATTGTCCTCATGAGGCGTTCATGAGGACAAAACTCGTCAACCAGGAGCCGAAACTGTCCTCATGAAGCCCTAGCCCAATATATTTGCTATCTCCACCGTCGCGTCCAGTTCAACAATCACATTCCCTTGAACAGCGCGGCTAATCATACAGGATGTTTCCGCTTTTTTAGCAAGCCGCCACGCCATCTCAACATCTTTTTCAGTAGCTCCAGGCTTCAAGACAATACGAGGGCGGTGGATAATTTTTTTATAGGTTATAACTCCTCTAGTTACATCAACAATTCCCTCAGATTCCATTGTTAAACCTACCTTCTCAAGACCGCTGCGTTCCATCATCGCCGCAAGGGTAATGATATAGCAGGTTGCCGCGGCCCCAAGCAGCATCTCATCGGGATTAGTGCCGACACCGGGTCCGTCCATTTCCGGCGGTATGGAGACTTTAGTTTTTAAATTCGCGGCCTCGATTTCCCCAACATCGTTCCGTAATCCCGGCCAGTTGGCTTTTAAGTGGAAAATATGTTCTGCCATGTTATATTTCCTCCAATTCTAGTTTTGCTCCCACGTCATTTGGAAAATATGGTATGGTTATTTTGATATGTTTAAAATGGAGCAGTGATAAATGAAAATTATCTTTAAAATGACTATGTTTCTAATTCTTCTTTTATATTTAGCGATTCTTTCAAAATTAATTTTGTTTAAATACATCCCGTTATCTGAAATTGTTAATCACTTTAACTTTACCTATGATGAATACCACTGGCGATCAAATAATTTCGTCCCCTTTAAAACCATCTATTTTTATCTGTTTTTAGCAGATATCAATTTAAATATCCGGATTGAGAATGTAGCAGGGAATATCATCGGTTTTATGCCCTTCGGATTTATCTTACCATTACTGGCGAAAAAGTTTCAAAAGCTTGGCGCTATAACCGTTGCCACCTTTAGCTTAAGCCTGACGTTCGAACTATTGCAGCTAGTATTTGAATTTGGCAGCTTTGATGTGGATGATTTGATTTTGAATACCATTGGCGGGATATTAGGTTACCTGCCTATTAAACTTGCTTTTCTATTCATTCAATCGAAAAATAAAGAAAACGCCTCTTAGGGGTAAAATAATATAAAAAAACCAACCAATGCGCTCTCTAAAAGGAGCCATTGGTTGGTTTTTCACTAGCATTTACTGGAACACTATCAACCAACAATTGCATGTTTTTCGCTACCTTTGTGCTGTAAGTGAAATCACCATAACAATAGGGATAGCGGAAATTATTTTTATCTCCGCCGCAATTATAAAGGGTAGGCTTTTCTTTTGCGCGGAGGAGTGAGTATTCCTTCGCCAGTTCCTCGCTATGTTTGCCGCCGCGCTCCGCTACATAATCGATATACCCGCTCCCCATGTTATAAGCTTGAATAATTGTGGAGAAATCCACCTTTTTCTGATTCCCATAGGTTAATACTCTCTGAAAATGTTTTACTCCGGCCTCGATACTTTGCTTTGGGTCTGTGATTGTGTTCCTTGGTAGACCGGCAGATTCTGATGCCTGCATAGGATCCCCGCCTTTTCCGTGGCTTTCCTGCTGCATCAAGGCAACTAGGACGGGGGTATGTTCCTCAAGCTGATATTTTGCTAATTCATCGTAAATCTGCGGACTATATTTTTTCACATCAGCAAATGGATCATTTTTTACTATTTGGGGAAGGGAATTTTGTTTTTGAAAATAATGTTGAAACATCGCCAAACCACAAAATATAATAAACAGCACGAAAAAGGTTCTGAACTTCTTCCGTCTTCGTTTTTTCATTAATAAACTCTCCTAAATCAATTCTGCATGGACTATTATAATGGTTTGTTAAAGCAAAGTCAGTGATAAACGTTTAAATAGAGGCTCAATTCAATAAAAGTAATCTAAAAATACAAACTATTGCCCATACTGAAGAAGGAATCATTGCGGTAAAGCGGAAAAGTTTGATATTATCAATAGTAAAATAACATTGGGATTGGGGGTTATGGATAATGTCACGAATTTCAGAGGAACAAGTGAAGCATGTTGCCAACCTAGCGCGATTGGCAATCTCGGAAGAAGAAACAGAAAAGCTCACAAAACAGCTTGATGCCATCATTACGTTTGCTGAGCAATTAAATGAATTGGATACGGAAAATGTGGAGCCTACATACCATGTGCTTGATATGAAAAATGTCTTACGTGAGGATGTTCCACAGCAAGGATTGCCGCGGGAAGAGGTACTGAAAAATGCACCGGAACATCAGGACGGACAAATTAAAGTACCGAACATAATGGGAAAGGAGGATTAATAAGATGAGTTTATTTGATTATAAGGTCTCAGACCTTCATGAACTAATACATAAAAAAGAACTAAAAGTAACAGATTTAGTCGATGAATCATATAAGCGGATTGGTCAAGTCGAGGACAAGGTCCAGGCTTTTTTAACGTTGGATGAAGAACAAGCTAGAAAATCCGCAAAGGTATTTGATGAAAAGGTAAATACAGGCGCAGAAAAAGGATTATTATTCGGAATGCCAATCGGCGTAAAGGACAATATTGTCACTAAAGGCTTACGAACAACTTGTGCGAGTAAGATCCTCGAAAATTTTGATCCGATTTATGACGCAACAGTTGTGCAAAAGCTGCAGCAGGCAGAAACGGTGACTATCGGAAAGCTAAATATGGACGAGTTTGCAATGGGTTCTTCAAATGAAAACTCAGCATTTAAAAAGACCCGTAATCCGTGGGCTCTTGACAGAGTGCCAGGGGGTTCTTCAGGCGGTTCAGCAGCAGCGGTCGCGGCTGGAGAAGTACTATTTTCATTAGGCTCTGATACGGGCGGTTCCATTCGTCAGCCCGCTTCCTTCTGCGGTGTGGTTGGAATGAAGCCAACATATGGCCGCGTTTCCCGTTTTGGATTAGTTGCCTTCGCTTCATCACTTGATCAAATCGGACCGATTACGAGAACCGTTGAAGACAATGCATATTTATTACAGGCTATTTCTGGGCTTGATCCAATGGATTCGACTTCAGCGAATGTGGATGTTCCGAACTTTGCAAGTGCCTTAACAGGTGACGTAAAGGGTCTGAAAATTGCGGTGCCAAAAGAATATCTTGGTGAAGGTGTCAGTGAGGCCGTTCGTCAATCGGTGTTAGATGCGTTAAAGGTACTTGAAGGTCTTGGTGCAGTATGGGAAGAGGTTTCTTTGCCACATTCTAAGTATGCTCTTGCAGCCTATTATTTGCTTTCCTCATCAGAAGCGTCAGCGAACTTAGCCCGTTTCGACGGTGTGCGTTACGGTTACCGGACACCAGATCCGGAAAGCTTAATCGATTTATATAAAAAGTCCCGTGCAGAAGGCTTCGGCGATGAAGTCAAACGCCGTATTATGCTTGGAACGTTTGCGTTAAGCTCAGGTTATTATGATGCTTATTATAAAAAAGCACAGCAGGTTCGGACTTTGATTAAGAAGGATTTTGAAGATGTGTTTGCCAAATACGATGTAATCGTTGGGCCGACAACGCCAACTCCAGCTTTTAAAATTGGTGAAAACATCGAGGATCCGTTAACGATGTACGCAAATGATATTTTAACGATTCCTTTGAATCTTGCGGGTTTGCCGGGAATTTCCGTTCCATGTGGCTTTGATGCAGGTCTGCCGCTAGGTTTACAAGTAATCGGCAAGTATTTTGACGAAGCAGCTATTTACCGTGTTGCCCATGCGTTTGAGCAGGCAACTAATTTCCATAAACAAAAGCCGGAATTGTAGGGGGTGAAATCAATGGAATTTGAAACAGTAATCGGACTTGAAGTCCATGTCGAGTTAAAAACGGATTCAAAAATCTTTTCTGCAAGCCCAAACCATTTTGGTGCTGAGCCGAATACTAATACAAGTGTCATTGATCTAGGATATCCAGGTGTGCTGCCTGTCCTAAATAAAAAGGCAGTTGAGTTCGGGATGAAGGCTGCGATGGCATTAAACTGTGAAGTTGCCAGCCATACGAAATTTGACCGTAAGAACTATTTTTACCCCGATAATCCAAAGGCTTACCAAATCTCACAATTCGATAAGCCGATTGGCGAGCACGGCTGGATTGAGATTGAGGTGAATGGTTATACGAAACGGATTGGGATTACGAGAATTCACTTGGAAGAGGATGCCGGTAAGCTGAACCATGGTAAGGGTTATTCTTTGGTTGATTACAACCGCCAAGGGACGCCGCTTGTGGAAATCGTTTCGGAGCCTGACATCCGTACTCCGGATGAGGCGTATGCCTATCTTGAAAAATTAAAGTCCATCATCCAATACACAGGTGTTTCGGATTGTAAAATGGAAGAGGGCTCACTCCGTTGTGACGCCAATATTTCAATTCGCCCGGTGGGACAAGAGGAATTCGGTACCAAAACGGAATTGAAAAACCTAAACTCGTTCAACTTTGTTCGAAAAGGTCTTGAATATGAGGAAAAACGCCAACGGGAAGTTGTTTCGGCAGGCGGGGTCATTGAGCAGGAAACCCGTCGTTTCGATGAGTCGACTGGTGCGACGTTGCTGATGCGGGTCAAAGAAGGTTCGGATGATTACCGTTACTTCCCGGAACCGGACTTACTCGATATCTATATTGATGAGGATTGGAAAGCCCGTATTCGTGCGGAAATCCCTGAGCTTCCTGACGCTCGGCAAAAGCGTTATATAGAAGAGCTTGGCTTACCTGTGTATGATGCTAAGGTATTGACGGTTACGAAGGAAATGGCTGATTTCTTTGAAGCGACTGTTGGCGGCGGCGCCGATGCAAAGCTTGCTTCGAACTGGATTATGGGTGATGTTTCTGCTTATTTGAATGCAGAGTCAAAAGAGCTTGATCAGATTGCGTTAACGCCAGAAGGACTTGCCGGAATGATTAAGCTGATCGAAAACGGTACAATTTCATCGAAAATCGCGAAAACAGTTTTTCTGGAATTAATCGAAAACGGCGGCGATGCCGAGAAAATTGTGAAGGAAAAAGGTCTCGTACAAATTTCTGATGAAGGAACTCTATTGAAAATTATCGCAGAAGTGCTCGATGCCAACCCGAAATCGATTGAAGATTTCAAGGATGGGAAAAATAAAGCGGTAGGATTCCTTGTTGGACAATTGATGAAGGCGACCAAGGGACAAGCCAATCCGCAAATGGTTAATAAATTATTACAGCAGGAATTACAAAAGCGATAAAAATGAAAGCTGGCAGAAGCTACTCTGCCAGCTATTTTATTGAGAAAAAAGTCGAGCGGATTTCGACATTCTTTGTACCAATTTCCCGGGAAAAAGCTATATGGTATAAGGATTCGGCCTGTTTTCAAACAAACGTTTAATTGAAAGTGAAATATAGAAGTCCTTGTCGAAGAGTGTAAGATGAGTCGAGAAGGGCAGTTGTTCGCCAGGGATTGCGGAAAAAGCGAAGAAAGGAGCTCTAATTTCGACAGTATTTGCAATCATTTTCTAGGGTAATCCCTTTAATCAAAGGCTTAGTTACGGATTCAAACAAACATTTGATTGGTATATTTTTTACCAAACAATCGTTTGATTGAAATTGGTTAAAATATTGATATAACGGGATTTATTTAATAAAACTACTAAAATATTTGTTGAATTTTAGACTGTAGAAAAACGGATGTTTTTACAAGCTATTTTTGAAAATAGATATCCCTGAAAACAAAAAAGAGGTATCTAAAAAGTCTTAGATACCCTCCCATTAGAATTAAAACGAAATCATCGCCCCGCGTTCATCAAAGACAGAGCTTGGATTCCAAGCGACTTCCCATAGATTGTTTTCAGGGTCGGCAAAATAGGCCGTGCGTCCGCCCCAAAAGGCATCACTTGGTTCGCGCAATATTTTCCCTCCGGCTTCACGTATTTCCTCAACGGTTGAGTCAACTTGCGCCGGTTTCTCCACGTTTATCGCGAAGGTCACAGCCCGATAGGTTTCGGGGGATTGCGGCAGATCAATGCCCGCGTCCTTGGCTAACTCCGCAATTGGGAACAGTGATAGCAGGACACCTGCTGTCTTAAAGACCGCGTATTGATCAGAGCTAAATTCAGTTTCTTCCCAGCCCAGCGATTTGTAAAATGCACGTAAAGCAGGTAAATCAAATGCTCCTATTGTGAGTAGGCTTACTCTCTGTGGAACCATCATTCTATACCCCCATTAAAGATCTTTTCCTTTTATTGTTCTTCATGTGTTTTTGAATATCCTCCTTGTAGGGGAAGCTGTTCGATTTAAATAAAAAACACTCGAATTTTCAATTGAAAATCCGAGTGTTTCTAATGTTATTATTCTTGTTTTAAAAGGCGGACACTTTCATCAAATTCCTCCTCGATCGCTTCATTTTTCTTATACGTGATTAAGCTGACAACAACAGCTACAATCAGGTTGAGGATAAAGCCCGGAACGATTTCATAGAGTGATTCACCGAAAAAGACCGTACCAAGGTCGCCATTTTTCCAGACGATGACGGTAACAGCACCGACAATCATGCCGAACAGGGCGCCCCAGTTCGTAATTTTTTTCCAAAATAGACTTAATAAAATGATCGGGCCAAAGGAGGCTCCGAAGCCTGCCCATGCATAGGCAACCAGATCTAAAATGGTGCTATTTTGTTTGAAAGCAAGTGCTGCTGCGATGACAGCAACGAAAAGGACAGCCATTCTTCCTAGGAAAACAAGATGTTTATCCTTTGCCTCTTTGTTCATCACGACTTTGTACAAATCTTCAACTAGTGCGCTCGATGTTACGATTAACTGGGAAGAAATCGTACTCATAATCGCCGCAAGAATCGCGGCCAATGCAAATCCCGCAAAAATAGGATGGAATAAGATCTGACTTAATGCAATAAATACTGTTTCTGGATTTTCTAAGACATGTTGTGGATTGTTATGGAAATAGGCAATACCAATTAATCCTGTAAAAATCGTACCGATTAGTGAGAAAATCATCCAGCCCATGCCAATACGGCGAGCGCTCTTTGTTTCTTTAATCGTTTTGATGGCCATAAAACGGACAATAATATGCGGCTGGCCAAAATAGCCAAGCCCCCATGCCATTGCTGAGATAATTCCAATCATCGTTGTCCCTTTTAATAAATCTAGTCTTGCAGGGTCAATCGCCCGAATGGTATCAAATGTTTCAGAAGGTCCGCCTGTGCTGAATATACCGATTGCTGGAACGAGTAATAGGGCAATCAGCATCATTAATCCTTGAATAAAATCGGTATAACTTACTGCCAGGAACCCGCCAAATAAGGTGTAGGCAACAACCACACCGCCTACGATATAAAGACCAGTATGGTAGCTTGTTCCGAATGAGCTTTCGAAAAATACAGCCCCAGAAACCATCCCCGATGATACATAGAAAGTAAAGAAAATAAGAATAACAATACCTGAAACGATACGGAGTAGTTTCGATTTGTCTTTAAAGCGGTTCTCAAGGTAGCTTGGAATCGTGATCGAATCATTGGCAACCTGAGTATATGATCGAAGACGTGGTGCGACTAAAAGCCAGTTTAGATAGGCACCGATTGTTAGACCTATGGCAATCCAGGCATCGGCTAAACCGGTTACATAAATTCCGCCGGGCAAGCCCATTAATAGCCAGCCGCTCATGTCGGCAGCGCCAGCACTTAAGGCAGTTACTGCAGGTCCTAATGACCTTCCCCCAAGCATATAATCCGTTAGATTGCTTGTTTTTCGATAGGAATACCAGCCGATAAATAACATCATTGCGATATATACCCCAATTGAAACCAGCTGCAGTGAAACATCGGACATATATTTCCCCTCCCTAATTATAAATAGAAAATAATTTAGATAATATTTTCTATATAGGAAATATTCTATCAACTTTGCAATTCTATTTCCAGTGTAAAAATATTGCTTTTTTAAAATAGGAAATAATGCTTGTACAATAATAAAGAAGAATGAATGAAGCAGTTCTTTTGTAACGTATGGTCGAAACGATTATCATAAAAGAAAATGAAAGAGGTGCAATGTGGATGGAGTTGAATAGTTGGTTTCAAAAAGGATTGACTGCGGACGAGTACATCAATTCGATGAAGCAAAATAAAGAGGAAATGCTTTCGATCTATGAGAAATTTTCTTTAAGTGCTGATGACAAAATGAAGCTCGAAGCAATCCAGGCACAAAATCTTCGTGGAATTGTACTGACCGAAGATTGGTGCGGTGATGCGCTGCTGAACAACCCGATTTTGATGCGGGTAGCCGAGGCGGCGGGTATAGAACTGCGTTTTGTGCTTCGTGATCAAAATCTCGAGTTAATGGATCAGTACTTGACGAATGGCACGTCACGCGCGATTCCCATCTTCATTTTTATAAAAGAAGATGGCAGTGAGGCGGCTGTATGGGGGCCAAGGGCGGCTGAAATGCAGGCGCTTGTGATGGAAAGACGGGCAGCGCTGCCGGATAAGGATGCGGCGGATTTCCAGGAGAAGCAAATGGAAGTGTATAAGCAGCTTCGGGCGGAATATCTAGTAGATTCGAACATTTGGCAGACCGTTGCGAACAGTATTATCGCTGCGCTAGTAAAGTAAAAAAATCCCGGCGGAAGTTTCCGCCGGGATTTTTTTTTCAAAAACCGCTGTTTTTTGGCGGGATTCGATCGTTAATTAAGTTTTTGTCATTTATCTTCGGTTCGATGCCTAGGATGAAGTTGCGGATGTTCGAGCGGTGCAGATAAATTAAAAATAACGAGAATAATAAAAAGATTAGTTCAAAATTGAGCTTTGGAGAAATAAAATCATAGATTAGCATGCTTAGGCCAACAGAGATGGAACCGAAAAACACATATTTTGATAAAAAGATAACCAAAAAGAAGCTTACATAGGCAATGACAAGTAAGGGAAGGTTTGTAATTAAAAGTGCACCTGCGGTTGTGGCAATCGCCTTTCCGCCTCTGAAACCGGCAAAAATGGGGAAGCAATGGCCAAGAACGGCCATAAGTCCAAAATAAAGTGGTTCTGCATTAAGGTTAAAATGAATTGGCAGGTACGCTGCCAAGGCTCCTTTTGCCAAATCGATAAGCAGGACAAACATAGCTGATTTCTTACCGAGAACCCTCAAGGTGTTGGTGGCACCGGGATTTTTGCTGCCGTGGTCGCGGATATCGACCCCGAAGACCAGTTTGCCTACGATTAGGGCAGTGGGAATACTTCCGATTAAATAGGAAGCAAGAAGAAGCACCCAGAACAAATGAATTACCCCCTTTGAATTATTTACCTTTCCATTAGTATTCTATCATAATTAGATGGTATTATTTTTTTGTATTTCCATTATTAAGAAGTATCGGAGTGCCAATCATGAGACAATTTTAGGTCATATTGCTAATAGCTATGCTAGAAAAAGAGAAGATATTCCTTAGTTCTTAATACCCTGATTGCATTTGTTATAATATATGCCAAATGCATGCAATAGATAAATAAAGTAGAATAAATTTAGTTAGATAAAAGAAAGGAATCATATGGATGAAGAAGAGAAATACCTTGGAATATAAAATGAAGACGTATTTTTCACTAATCTTTTTTTTCATGATAATACTGATAGGGATTATTATTATGCAGTACAGTAATGAGCGTTATCAGGAACAGAGTTACCAATATTTAAGAAATACAGTCGAATCAAATATAAGTTTGTTGGATAAGTATTTTAGCAGTTTACAGAATGTTGCCCGGCTTATCGTGAGTGATCAGGATGTAAGGACAGCGGTCGCCTATCGAAATCAAGTAAAGGAAATTGATTATTCGATTGAATTATATAATCAACGAAACGTAGATGAGAAATTACAACAACTTAAAATCATGCCGTATATTAAGAATGCCGTGATCATTGGGAGTAATCAAAAAGGATTATATTCCTATAAAGGAAACGTAAAGGAAGATTACGATTTTGCAAGACAAAAATGGTTTAATAGCTTACAGAATATAGGAAAGGTTTCCATTAGCGGCAGTTACTTTTCTGGATTTCATCCTACGGACTATCTGTTGAATGGGGAAGGGGAAGATACTATATCGATGGTTACACCTATCCAAAATAAGGTATCGTATGATTTCAAAAATAATTCATATCTGTTATGTGATGTTGATATTTCCTCTATCCTTCTAGCAAATACAGGAGAAAATGGGGTACAGCTAGTCATTAATAATGGTACTGAGTGGATTCACTTATCAGACTTGGCGGGTGTATCCAATCGGCAAATAGAGGAAATAAAGAGGAAGTACAGGAAGGGTGAAGAAAATTTTCTGGTAAAAAGCAGGGGTTGGGGAGAAGATGATTTATTGGTGGTTAGGAATACCACGAATACTACAGGTTGGAACATATTAGGGATCAAAAGCTTAAAAGGAATCCAGGACACGAAAAGGACTGTTTTTTTGTTTATTTTGGGAATGATTATTCTATCAGGTATCATCATTGCCATTGTTTCCGGGGTTATTTCAAAAACGATTTTGAATCCCGTCAATCAGTTAATTAGAAGTTTTAATAAAATTGCCAATGGTGACTACTCGGTTACATTTGAAAAGAACAGCAGTGAAGAAATTTCGATGCTTTCCCGAACGGCAGAAAACATGATTCAAAATATGCTGAAGCTATCTGATGAGGTATTGCTCGAACAGAAGAAACTCTCAAAAGAACAGATGCGAGCCCTTCAAAATCAGATTAATCCACATTTTTTAAATAATGTATTACAATCAATTAAAGCGCTTTCGCTAAATGGAGATGTAGAGAAGATTTCAAAATTAAGTACATTATTGGGTAAAATATTATCTTATTCCGTCTATCAGCCTTATGAGAAGGTGGCAATTGAGACAGAACTGCAATATACGGAACATTATATGATGATTCAAAATATCCGATTTGATAATAAAATCTTCTACTCAATAAATTGTGAAAAGGAATTGAAAAATGTAAGGGTGCCCAAATTAATTGTTCAGCCATTAGTTGAAAATGCTCTTATACATGGATTTAAGAATCAAGAAGCAGGAGTTCTGAACATTATTATTGAAAAGGATCAGTCGGATATTTGTATTATTGTTACAGATAATGGGATGGGTATGGAAGACGAATTAGTAAAGAGGATTAATGAGGAATTAACGTATAAAGACACTTATTCAGCGCTAAAAAGTATAGGGTTGCTTAATGTAAATCAACGGATCAAGAGCGAGTTTGGGGAAGCATATGGATTAAAACTTATTTCCAAGATTCAAAAGGGTACAAGCGTTATAATCACTCTTCCATCTATTAGCTAAGGGGAGATGTACATGTTTAAAGTACTATTGGTAGATGATGAAATACTGACAATTCGTATGTTACAGAGACTCATTGATTGGGAAAGGTTCAATTTAGAGTTGGTAGGATACGCACAAGATGGATTGGAAGCATATAATGCCTATTTAAAGTACGAGCCTCATATTATCATCACGGACATACAAATGCCTAACATGACAGGAATTGAGTTTATAAAAAAGGTAAGGGCTATTAATAAACAAACAGAGATTATTCTGGTAAGTGCCTATGGTGATTTTTCGAATATCCAAACTGCGATGAAAATGGGTTGTTCCGATTATATTTTAAAACCGATTGATGAGCAAGAATTGCATGATGCCATTAAAAAAGTTTCAGAAAAAATGGATGGTGAAAAAGAGCAAAGAAGAATTATTGATAAAAGTGAATCACAACTAAAAAAAATGGAGCTTCGGTACTATATGAAAACGGGAGTTCACTCTCAACATATTATGAAGCTTCAGGAAGGCTACCATTTTAATTTTGAACGATACCATATCCTTGTGTTCGAAATAAATCACAATACGATGGATGAATTTGTTACGATGCAAAGTATTGAATCAATGCAGATGAGTTATATTATTCACGTCATGGAGGATAAACTTAAAGACTATAAAAATATTCTTTTTGAATTTGAAGAAAATTCCTGGGTCATCTTACTTTCTGACATAGAGCAGGAGGAACTTGTTAGTCTTAGTAAAGAGATGATATCCACCCTAAAGAATCAATTCAATATAAATGTAAAAGCGTGTTTTAGTGATACTGTCAATGGATTAATGGAATTACCACTCCAATATAAAGAAATCAAACTTTTGTGCCGCTACAATTTTTATCTTGATACGGAAGAAATACTGGGATGCGGGTATAATTGCCAAAAAGATGATTTTAAGGAAATCCAAAGTCGTACATTAGCAAAAGAAGTGGAAGAAGCACTAAAACTAAAAGATCTAACAAATGCAGAAAAAATAGTAAATGAAATATTTCAATTATCTAAAAGTATGAATCCATTTGAGTTAAATCATATCTATGAAATTTGTTTTGAAATGATATTGATTTTGAAAAAGGCAATTTCAGCTAAAAGTAAGAAAACGGAGAAAATGATGGAGATTTTATCTATTTCCTATCAAGACTTGTTGAAATTAAAGTCGATCAATAGTCTTCAGGATTTTATGAGGCATAGGATGGAGGAAACGCTCAATCAAAAAAAGGAGGTTAAAGGGAAATATAGCCAACTAGTAGAGGAGAGTATAAAAATATTAGAAAGTCATTATAATGAAAGTCTGTCACTAGAAGATATATGCAATCAAATTTCAGTTAGCAAAAATTACTTTTGCTATCTTTTCAAACGAGAAGTAGGAATTAGTCTGTGGCAGTATCTGACAGAGCTAAGACTAGAAAAAGCAAAGGAGCTTTTACTAGAAACCGATATGAAAAATTATGAAATATCCTTTCAAGTTGGGTATGATAACCCAAGCTACTTTTCAATGCTATTTAAAAAATACGAATCCATGACACCAAATGAATTTCGAAAACGGAGGCAGAAGCAGTAATATTATAGTAGAAATCCATAATTTTATCGCTTCTTTTATGATTAAATCTTTTATATAGTGGGAGGAAATCCGGATAAGGTACTGCCGCGTAAAAATTTAAAATAAGTTGTATGTCAATACTTATTGGATGATCATTTTTGCTGGCAGCCGGTAATCCTAGGAGGGGACACTATGAAAATAAAGATGTTAGAACGCGAATATTGGTACGGTGGTTATGTACATGAAGGAATAATTGAGCCCATTGGAGAAGAAGATTTTCGTAAGATTGATTTACGGAACAATCGGACACCAAATCAATCCATGCCGTTATTTCTGTCTACTAAAGGCAGATATCTATGGTGGGATAGGGGATTTGCTGTTACATTTAATCGAGGAATGATTGAGATTGATGAGGACATAGTGGTAGGCGAGGGATACCAGAATATAAAGGGTGCTTATTTAAGTGCGATGTCAAAGTATTTTCCTTTTACTATGAATGGACTCAATATGGAATTATTTCGATCCCCAATTTATAATAGCTGGATTGAGCTGACATTTAATCAAAATGAAAAGGATATTTTAACATACGCGGAGGATATTTTAGCCAATGATTTACCTGCAGGCGTCCTCATGATTGATGATGGCTGGTCAGACTACTATGGGAAGTGGACCTTTAATAAGGAGAAATTTCCAAATCCAAAAGAAATGATTCAAAAGCTTCATGACCAAGGATTTCATGTGATGCTTTGGCTTAGTCCTTTTATAACTCCTGATACTGTAGAGTACCGGGAGACTAGAGATAAACAATTACTTGTCAGAAATAAAGATGGGAAACCATTTATCACGGAATGGTGGAATGGCCATTCTGCAGTTTTGGATTTTTCAAATCCTGACACGATTGTATGGATGAACGAACAATTAGGCCGTTTGTGTGATTTAGGTGTAGATGGGTTTAAGTTTGATGGCGGCGATAGCATTTATTACAAGGAAGATAATGAGACGTACGGAAATGTCACACCGGATGAACAGTCTTTATTATGGGCAAAGTTTGGTGAGAAATATTCATTTAATGAATACCGGGTCACCTTTAAGGCAGGGGGCATGTCCTTACTTCAGCGGTTATGTGATAAAGAGCATTCATGGGGAGATTCAGGAATTAAAGCGTTAATCCCAAATAGTCTCTTACAAGGAATTACGGGTCATCCGTTTAGCTGTCCAGATATGATCGGCGGGGGCGAATACCTTAATTTCCTTCATCTCTCCGAAGGGGCATTAGACCCCGAACTTTTTGTAAGGCACAGTGAAATTGCTTGTCTGATGCCATCCATGCAGTTCTCTGCAGCACCTTATCGAGTGCTGGACAAGACTCATTTTGAACATATACTCCGAAGCGTTCAAACACGAAAGAACTATCAAGATATTATTGAACAGTTGGTTTTACATGCAAAAGAAACAGGAGAACCTATTATTCGTTATATGATATATGAATTCCCTGATGAGCCGGTTGAAAAGATTGTCGATCAGTTTATGCTCGGAAGTCATATTCTTGTCGCACCTGTTAGTGAAAAAGGGGCAGCAGGAAAGGATGTATACGTGCCGAAAGGCGATTGGAAATATGGAGAAGAATGGATCCATAGTTTAGGAGAATATCGTGCCTTTTCCAGTACACAGGGAATACCGATTATTCTTGAAAGGGCATAGAAGCGTAATATTGTGATAGAAAAATAGGCGAAATAGAAAGATACTATTTATTCAAGTGAATAAATAGTATTTTTTTTATATAAGAACCGTAATATAGCTTATTTATAGCCTATAAAGAAACTTATACAATATACCTATCACAAATAACAGGGGGCATTTATATGAAGAGGAAAGCGATTTCATTGCTGCTGTGTGCTTCTATGGTAGCAGGCAGTTTAGTAGGTTGTTCAAGTAAATCAGAAACAAATAAGAAGGTTGAAGGAGAAAAGGTCGTAAAACTTCGTATGTTGGGGTATAATGCCGAGTCCACAAGAGCGACATATTTGAAATTATTAGACGAAAAGCTGCCGAATGTTGAGATCAATTTTGAGTTTGTGCCACTTGACAATTTTAACAATGTCTTGAATTCACAGCTCCAGGCCGGGGAAGGCCCAGACATCATTGAAGTAGGCGGGGAAGCAAAGCTCTTAGCAAAAGCGAATTACCTATTGGATTTGACAGATAAAGAATTTTCATCAAAGTATGTGGAACCAGGTCTTAAGCCATATTCAATAGATGGAAAGGTTTATGCAACACCATTACAATCTTGGTTTGAAGGAATCTTCTATAATAAGGCGATCTTTAAAGAAAATAATATTGAAGTACCAAAGACGTGGGATGAATTCGTTTCTATTAGTAAAGAGTTATCTAAAAATGGGGTTAAACCACAGGTTATGGGTGCTCAATCTTGGGAACCAATGATGAAACAGAGTATTGGTCTAGTTAACAATGAGTTTTATGCAGATAAAGAAAATAAAGATTTTGATGATAAGTTTAACGAGGGCAAAGCAAAATTAGCAGAAGAATGGCTAGCATCTGTAAAAGAGTGGTCTAGGGTCATAGACGAAAAAATATTGACAAAAGATATGCTGGGGCTTAGCTATGATCAGGCATTAGATCAATTTGCAACAGGAAAAGCAGCAATGTGGGAAAGTGGTCCATGGGCAGTACAAACCATCCTTGAGAAAAATCCAGATATGGAGCTAGGAATGTTTCCAATACCAGGTAAAAAAGAGGGCGATGGCTGGCTGATTGGCGGACCTGGTTCTGCTTTGGCCATTAATGCTAAGTCAAAACACATTGATGAAGCACTAAAAGTATTAGAAGTAACAGCAACAGAAGAGGCACAGAAGGCACTTGTAAAAGATAATGCCGGCAGTTCCTTCCTAAAAGGTGTTGAAGTAGATTTAGGTGATATCTATCAGGATAGTGAAGGTGCCTTTAAAGCAGGGAATGTATACGCTCCATGGACAGCAGTTTGGACCTCCGGGAACCCAGTAGTAGAAGCTTATGGGAAATCCTTGCAAGAGGTGTTGGCTGGTACAAAGACGGTAAAACAAGCACTGCAGGATGCGGATGATACCAATGACAATTTAAGAAAGACGTTACAATAAAACTGTTTTTATATAGTTAAGATTGAACATTAATTGGAAAATGGGGTTCTCTCCATTTTCCGCCTTTTTTCATGATAACCATTTTTCTAGGAGCAGGGAGGATTAAAATGTACAGCAAGCAACGAGAACGGATCTTTATGTTGATGATCCTTCCAGCATTTATTGGATTTATGATTCTTTTTATTGTACCTACGGCGATGAGTTTTTTCTATAGTTTTACAAATTGGTCTGTGTATAATACGACACTTCAATTTACTGGATTGGATAATTATAAGCTGCTGTTTCAAGATACAAAAACAGTCGCCGCCATCAAACATACCTTGCAGTATGCTGTATTAATTACCATTTTGC
This sequence comes from Neobacillus sp. 19, assembly GCF_049463095.1. Taxonomy (NCBI): domain Bacteria; kingdom Bacillati; phylum Bacillota; class Bacilli; order Caryophanales; family Bacillaceae; genus Neobacillus; species Neobacillus sp. 19. The sequence goes on from NZ_JBMPZU010000017.1 coordinate 23,478, forward strand.
AAAATGTTATTGCGATCTTACTAGCGGTATTTTTGACTAAAAAAACGGCAGGAGCCAATTTTGTAAAATCAGTCGTCTTTTTACCGGCTGTACTAAGCATTTTAGTTGTTGGTTTCCTATTTCAGTATATTATGACTTCGGCAGATTACGGGTTATTGAATAATATGATTCAATTTTTTGGTGGAAATCCGGTGAATTGGCTGGGGGATTCAAAGATTGCGTTATATTCCGTTTTAGGAACCCAAGTATGGCAATGGGCCGGATGGTCGATGGTCATTTATATAGCAAACTTAAAAAGTATTGACTCTGCTCTTTATGAAGCAGCAGAGATTGATGGGGCAGGGAAGATCAGGAAATTCTTTTCTGTAACATTACCACTATTATACCCTGCTGTATCCTTCAATGTTCTAATGAGCCTTATTGGCGGAATGAAGGTGTTTGATGTTATTTTCGCGATGACCAAAGGCGGACCAGGATATGCAACGGAAACCATCATGACTACGTTGATTCGGGAAGGGTTCAATAGCGGCAGAAACGCCTATGCATCTGCTCTTGCGGTGGTATTTTTTATAGCCGTTTTTGTATTATCGCGAATTGTCATTACTTTCCTAAATAAGTGGGAAAGGAAAATCTCTTAATGAAAAATAAACTAATAGGAAAGACTTTTTACCGACTTGGGCTTATGGTAATCTGTGTATTTGTGTTTCTGCCTATTTATTATTTGATTATCACCACGTTTAAATCTCCTTCAGAGGCAGCTGCAAGTCCTTTGGGCCTGCCTAAAAGTTTGACATTTGGAAACTATGCCAAAGCCTTAGATGCCATGAATTATCTTCAGGCATTTAAGAATAACGTAATCATTACGGGTGTAGCTGTCATCCTGCTGGTTTTCTTTGCAACGATGGCTGCCTACGTAATCGCTAGAAGTAAAAAGAAAATCATTAAAATGATGTATTCCATCTTTTTGGTAGGACTGATCATACCATTTCAGATTGCTATTGTCCCGTTGTACCAGATTATTTCTGGCTTGCACTTGATGAATACACACCTCGGGGTCATTTTAGTCAGTGTTTTCTGTATTAATCTTCCATTGTCTATTTTTCTATTACGCGGTTTTATTAATACCGTCCCAATTGAATTGGAAGAAGCTGCATTTATGGACGGCTGTGGAACCTTTAGAACCTTTTGGTTAATTATCTTTCCGTTGTTGAAGCCAATTATTTCTACAGTTGTCATATTAAATACATTAGCCATTTGGAATGACTTCCTTACTCCATTATTATTCTTGCAGTCACCGGAAAAAGCCGTTCTACTGCAGGAAGTGTATAAAAATGTAGGGCCATTTTCAACAGACTGGACATCATTCTTTCCAATGCTTGTGATGTCAACACTTCCATTAGTTGTTTTCTATATCCTTATGCAAAAACGTGTAATCGATGGTGTTGTAGCAGGATCCGTGAAAGGCTAATGAATCATGAGGAGGTGAATTATGGTATGTGTGGACTTTCAGACGAATTATTAATTGAATCCTTTTATAGAGCTAGAGAATTAAATTTAGATACTGATTTTATACTTCTAATTGAAACTGAAATGTTCAGTCGCTCATTATTTCATAATAAAAGTGAATTTCCATCTAATGGTTAACGGCGGTTGTGTTGCACAAGTTAGATAACGATCCAGGAAAAAATTTAATCTTTGTTTCTCAGTCTTGTGATGCATTTATAGAGGGAGGATATGATAACATGACGAAGATAAAAAAGTTTATTAGTATCATTTTGGTCACGCTTGTTGTTCTGAATATTAGTAGTATGGGTGTACTAACAAATAAAGCCTTTGGTGCGACAACAGAATCTAAAAAATTTGTGATTACATTTGATCCTGCCAATGGCCAGGAAGTAAAACAGGTCAAAATAGTGAAAGGTAAAAAGCTTAAGGAGAAAAAAGTACCTTTTTCAAAAATGAAAAAGGAGGGGTATGACTTTCTTGGGTGGTACAATGGTCAAAGTAACAAATATGAGGTAATCTTTCCGTTTCAACCTGACCAAGATATAACCCTTGTAGCAAAATGGGGAAAACATACACCGCCAAGTCCAGTAAAAAAGGATGGATATCGTTTAATTTTTGATGAGGAATTTAATAATGCTAATGGAAAATTAGATTCAACATTATGGGTGGACCAATATTTGTCATCTTGGACAAGGACCCCTGAATTCGCTAAACCCATTTACAAAATAAATAATGGAGTTATGAACCTACAAGTGAAAGAAGATACACCTGGATGGGCTCCGGAGTATGATGGGGAAACTCGGGTAAGTGGATTTACAACGGGAAATAGAAATGGACTTCATAATTGGAATGGTACCAATGTAGTGCGTAATCCTGTTGATACTCAGTTAACACATATTAATCAATATGGGTATTACGAGATCCGGGCAAAGGGTCAAGCTGGCTCATCAAGGCATTCTGCATGGTGGTTGTTAGGGTTTGAGGATAGAGAAGAGCACTCAGCAGAGATTGATATCTTTGAGATTCTAGGAAACCAACAGACTGCGGTTCCGAGAGCATTTCATGGTTGGAAAGATAAAGATGCTTTTGCTGTTAAAGATCAGGGAGAGACATTTATAAATGCCCAAGCAAACTTCCATGATGAATGGCATACATTTGGAATGGATTGGCAAAATGGTACGGGTGCAGGTGCATATCCTGATAAACTTGTATTTTATGTCGATGGAAAAGAAGTAGGAAGTAAAAACGTAAATATCGACTATCCTATGATTCAATTATTCTCTCAGTATGAGAAACGAGCAGGCGGATGGACGGGTCCATGGGAATGGATGCCCTATCCAAACTCTTTTGATATTGATTATGTAAGAGTTTATAAAAAGCTTTCTAACGGTCAGAAGGAATTATCAAAAAAACAACTGAAAGTGGTACATGTTGAGGATTCAATGGTAACAGTTCTGAAGGGACAGGCGGCTCTCAAACAATATACTTCAAGTGTGAACGGACATGAGGGAGAAGTATATACGGAGCCCAACTTACCAAATACAAAATCCTATGTCAATGTGACATGGAATGACGGTGTTATCACACAAGAGTTTGTAAAATGGGATCCGATTACACAGGAAGATTTAGTAAAGTTAAATAATGGAGAATCGATTACAAAGAATGGAATCCTTCCAAATCTAAATAAAGTTGCAGGTATAACAAATCCAACATTACAAATTGCGGTGACAACGCCACCTCCACCACCTCCGTATACGAGTGAAAACCTAGGAGTGGCAAACAGTCAAACTGAATTGGCGAAACTGTTTGATAGTAATCTGGAAAGCAACAGTGGAGAATTTAGATTTGCCTCTAATCAGTTACCAAATGATAAAGAAGTAAATATTCAGTATAACTTTAATAAGAATGTTACGTTACATTCTATTTCATTTACTACAAACTTTGGACAGGATCAGGGAATTAAAAAGTTTAAGCTGGCAGCATGGGATTCGAAAACGAATAGTTGGGTAAATCACGATAAGGAATATAGTATTCCTTGGACAGCTGCTGGAAATACTGAAATCGGAGAAACGTTGAAAGTTGAAATAGATTCTCTTGAAACATCGAAAATTAAAATGATCATTACGGAAGTAGGACTTAGATGGGAAAATAAAATAGCAATGCGCGAGATTGCATTTAATTAGAGTTTTCCTTGGACGACCGATGAAATGGAACAAAATAAGCACACAAAGGAGCAGGTAAATCGCCTGCTCCTTTGTGTGCTTGTTAGAAATGGGTGACATTCACCGTTTTGAAAAAATAAACAGTAGAATGCATATGCAGGTATCGACAATTACGTTAGGATTGAGAAAACAAAAAAACATTTTTATAAAAAGTGTAGGGGTTTGAAAAAAACGAATCGTCTATTCAAGTGTAAGTAGGATAAGAAAGGGGGAGAGAACGATTAACGACACAGCCTTAATAGAAAAAGTGCTGGAAGGCAATGATCATGCCTTTCGTCTTTTGGTTGAGAAGTACCGCAATGATGTGTTCCGGACTGTCTTTGCTGTTCTTCGCGACCAAAAGGAAGCGGAAGACGCGGCACAGGAAGTGTTTATGAAAATTTACACCTCTCTCCCCAAATATGAACATCAGGGGTTTAAAACGTGGATGACACGGATTGCTGTGAACCATGCGATAGATGTGAAACGAAAACAGGCAAGACGAAGAGAGGAAGTTGTCGAGACCCTCGAGCAAACGGCATTAGGGACGCCGAGGGATAGTGTGGAAAAGGAAATTATTGAGCAGGATCAGCGCAGACTTGTGAGGAAAAAGCTGAATGAAGTACCTGAAAATTACCGCGAAGTGATTTATGGCTTTTATATAGCGGAGAAAAGCTATCAGCAAATGGCCGAGGAACAAAATGTCCAGGTCAAGACGATAGAAACAAAGCTGTACCGGGCCAGGAGCTGGATGAAAAAGAATTGGAAGGAGGACGATTTTTCATGAAGCATTATAGTTACGATGAATGGATGGAATACGTGAGTGACGAAATCAATGACCAAAAACGTGAACAGCTGGAAAATCACTTATATACATGCGACCAATGCCTAGAGACATACTTACAAGCAGTCTCAGCCAATGAAACATCCCTCCCAGTTCTTTCAAACGAAAGCAACTTCACAGACCAAATAATGGCAATGGTAGCGCCAAAGGCGGTGCCTAACACCAATAACGACCTTAGCACTATGGAAACAGTTCAATTGGTGCCTGACACCAATAACACTATTAATACTATTAACACCATCAACAACACGGTTAATAGGAAGAAGCGTTTTTATCAGCAGGCGGTGTTTCATTATTTGTTGGCGGCGGCGGCGACGGTTCTTTTGATGTTTTCGGGGGCGTTTCAATCGCTTGCCAATTATGCGAACTCGATAGAAAGTCCGCAGCACATACAGGAAAAAAAGCCTTCGGTGACGGAAGGGGTTATTAATAAAACATTTGCATGGATGGATTCACTAGAAAAGAAGGAGGCAGATAAGAAATGAAAAATTCCACGAAGGCTTTAACACTATCGCTTTTTCCCGGCCTCGGACATATTTATTTCGGCAACATGATTCGCGGGGTGATGTACTTACTGTCAGTAATAGGATTGGCATTTATAACGGTTATTGCTTTATTCACCCATAATGAGGAAGTGGCGATCCTAGCTTTTATGGCTGGAGTTTCAATTTATTTAATTAGTTTCATTGATATGGGAGTTCAGATTTCAAAACAAAAGAAAGCACTAATAGAAACAAATCCTGATTACCAACAATCTAAAGCGGCACAGGATTCAGAACGTTTTTATACGATTGTCTTATCGTTTATTCCGGGGCTTGGCCATTTCCAACTCGGCTTAATGAATCGGGGTTTAACCTTATTGGCGACATTTTTTGGACTGGGCGCCATGGTCATTTTCATCACGGCACTGTCTAGCCGGTCAGAATTTCTAATCTTTTTAGCGGCACTTCCCGTTATATGGGTGTACGGATTTTTCGACGCTGTTCAGCAGGTAAATAAAAAGCAGCGTGGTGAGGAGCTCATAGACCGTACCATTTATGAGGATTTTGAATTACGCCGCGAAGACGGCAAGAAAAGCAAAGCCATTGCGACCTTTCTCTCGATTTTCCCAGGAGCCGGCCACTTGTATTTAGGTTTGCAGCGCCGCGGCATCCAGCTAATGGCAGCGTTCCTGTTCTCGATTTATATTTTAGATGTATTGCGCCTTGGCATCTTCTTGTTTCTAATTCCGATCATATGGTTTTACAGCTTTTTTGACGCGATGCAAAAGGTATCGCGGTACGGGGAAGAAAAGTTGGAGGATGTCCCGATCATCTCGTATTTCCTTAATCATCAAAAATGGGTGGGAATCGGACTTATCTTATTGGGCCTTTATTATTTGGTCATGAATGTCCTATTACCGGCATTTTCACCAATGTTAGAAAGATTAATCAACTTTGACATTATGTATTGGGTGCAAAACTACATCCAGTCAGGCATTGTATGTGTCTTGTTGATTGTGGGAGGAATCAAGCTTTTATCTGGAAGTAAGGTTAAAAGGGAGGTTAAGAATCATGAGTAAGTGGGGAAAAACGGTAGAGGGACTGGCCTTAATCGGAGCCGGAATTGGGTTCCTTTTTAGAAAAAGAAAAGGGGGAGAAGAAGTATGAGAACCTGGCGTGTTGGGACGTTTTCGATGGGGGCCTCGCTTTTGTTTCTTGGCCTCTTTCTTTTCTTTTCAAAGTTCTTGGGTTTAAATCTTGTTCAGGTGATGACGGCTTGGTGGCCGCTTCTGCTGGTCGTCCTCGGAATTGAAATTCTTCTTTATTTATTTCTTTCACGGCAGGAAAAGCCAATATTAAAATATGATTTTCTGAGTATTTTCTTTGTTGGGGTGATTGGCACGATTGGCATTGCCTTCGCTGTTGTCAATGCAACAGGACTGATGGACAAGGCAGAAGAGGTAATGGCAAGGGAAGAGCGGTCGTTTGAACTTCCTGCTTTCTCCTACCAAATGGAGGACAGCATTAAACGGGTTGTGGTAAGAACGGTCGGCTACGACATGACGATTGAGGCGACAGAAGAGAAAGAAGTATCGATGTTTGGAACATACCGGGTGCAAACGGCAAAGAAAGAGAAGCTGCTTAAAAGTGCCGATGATTTCATTGCGGCAAACCAAAAGGGAGATACACTTTATTTAAACCTTAAGTCTCTGCCAAACGAGATGGGTCCGTTTTATTCGGAGGGAATGGCAGCGGGGACCATTCTAGTGCCGAAGGATGTAAAACTTGAGGTCATCGGAAATGGGAATTCGTTAACATTAAAACCGCGGACGCTCGCGAACGACTGGAATATTGAGAGTGTCTCATCGATTGTTGTAGATGTTGCTGAAAATAATAATTTGAAGGTTTCTGCTGTAGGTGTGGAGAATGTGAGCGGAAAAGATGGTGAATGGCAGGTGTCCGAAAAAGAGAGCTCAGACAATGAGACGGGAAAAAATGCTGTTTATCAATTGGGTGAAGGGAAATACCGTATCAATATTGCCAAAGCTTATGATGTTAGCCTGAACACATATTAATAAAAAATTCCTCACTTATTTTTTGCAAAAAAATAAATAACCATTATGATAGTAAATGGACGTGGGGAGGAGATAATAATAGGTATCCTGCATGAATGGGCAGGAGGATTCCCACGAATGGAAGGTCCAGATTGATGGCTTTGCAATATGTTTGTAAGCAATGATGAAAATTGGTAGAATATAGAATTGACAAAGCCATGTATTTAAAAAATAGGATGATGATAATGAAAAGAGCAAGACTGATTTACAATCCTACCTCAGGACGAGAAGTTTTGAAGCGGAATCTGCCGGAAATTCTTGAAAAATTAGAGATTGCCGGATATGAAGCATCCTGTCATGCAACGACGGGCGCGGGAGATGCAACAGCTGCAGCCCGGTTAGCTGTTGAACGCCAGTATGATGTGGTGATTGCAGCTGGCGGGGATGGAACGATTCATGAGGTCGTTAACGGCTTAGCTGAACAGGAGTATCGTCCGAAATTAGGCATTATTCCAGCAGGTACAACGAATGATTTTGCCCGAGCCCTTCATATTCCCAGAGACGTGGGAGCGGCCGTGGACATCATTACTAAAGGGGAGTTAATCCCTGTTGATATTGGCCGGATTAATGACCGATATTTTATTAATATTGCAGGCGGCGGCAGAATTACCGAGATTACATACGAAGTACCGAGTAAATTAAAAACGATGCTCGGCCAGCTAGCTTACTATTTAAAAGGGATGGAAATGCTCCCTTCAATAAAAGCATCGGATCTAAAGATTGAATATGACGGAAAGCTGTTTGAAGGAGAAGCAATGATGTTTCTAGTCGGGCTGACCAATTCAATTGGCGGATTTGAAAAGCTGGCGCCAGATGCTTCCATTAATGACGGTTTGTTTTCCCTGTTAATTTTGAAAAAAGTAAATCTTGCTGAGTTTACCCGGATTGCAACGCTAGCGATTCGCGGTGAGCATGTAAATGATCCAAATGTGATTTACACACAGGCCAATCGGATCAAGGTTTATTCTGATGAGAAAGTGCAGTTAAATTTAGATGGTGAATTTGGCGGCTTACTGCCGGCAGAGTTCGAGAATCTTTATCGTCATTTAGAGGTATTCGTGCCCCTTGCTGATATTCGCCCAAATGACCGGCCGACAGACTGGGAGTCGGGGAAAAGATATAGCTAACAAGAAGTTCGTTCCTTTAGGAGCGGACTTTTTTATAGAAAAATCCCTTGGTACTTTTGCTTTCGGGTGCCTCAATTAATGTGTATAATGAATTAAAGACATCAGTCAAGACAATGTAAGGGGCGATGGGTGATGAAGGCATTAATTAATATTGATTACACGGTTGATTTTGTTGCAGATGCGGGGGCGTTAACCTGCGGAGAGCCGGGCCAGGCGATTGAGGGGAAAATCGTTGAACTGACGCAGCAGTTTATTGATCAAGGGGACTATGTTGTTTTTGCAATCGATGTCCATGATCAAGGGGATGAATACCATCCGGAAACGAAATTATTCCCGCCGCATAATCTTCGCGGGACATCAGGCCGGGACCTATTTGGTGCACTCCAGAATGTTTATGATGAAAATAAACAAAAAGAAAATGTTGCTTTTATGGATAAAACAAGATACTCGGCATTTGCGGGGACAGACCTTGAAATCAAATTACGTGAGCGGGGTATTACCGAAGTCCACTTAGTTGGTGTTTGCACGGACATTTGCGTCCTCCACACTGCCGTGGATGCCTATAATAAAGGCTTTAACATTGTCGTGTACAAGGATGCCGTTGCATCGTTTAATCCCGCAGGACATGAATGGGCGCTGGGACATTTTGAACAATCGCTTGGAGCTATGGTTAAATAGTGCTATTAATGATATTATCAGTTATAATGGTGAAAAGCTGTAATAGTACTCCGGAGGTCAATTATGAAACACATTTATCATGATGATAGTTTAACTCTGCATACGGATCTATATCAGATTAATATGGCAGAGACGTATTGGAGAGATGGAATACATAATAAACGTGCGGTCTTCGAACTATTTTTCCGCAAGCTTCCTTTTGGAAACGGCTATGCTGTTTTCGCAGGCTTAGAAAAAGTCATTCAGTTTATTCAAGGATTCCGTTTTAGCGAAGAAGACCTGGATTATTTGAAAAATGAAGTAGGGTACAAGGACGATTTTCTTGAATATTTAAAGGATATGCGTTTTACGGGCTCGATTCATTCCATGAAAGAAGGCGAACTTGTCTTTGGCAATGAACCCATTTTACGGGTGGATGCACCTCTAGGGGAAGCACAGCTAATTGAAACCGCTTTGCTCAATATTGTGAATTACCAAACATTAATTGCCACAAAAGCCTCGAGAATTAAGCAGGTCGTTGGCAGTGAAGTGGCGATGGAATTTGGGACAAGACGGGCTCAGGAAATGGATGCAGCGATTTGGGGAACGAGATCTGCCTATCTTGCCGGCTTTGAAGCCACAAGTAATGTCAGGGCGGGAAAACTGTTTGGTATTCCTGTTTCGGGAACCCATGCCCATTCGATGGTCCAAGCCTATAAAGATGAATATACGGCCTTTCATAAATATGCAGAAACACATAAAGACTGTGTCTTTTTAGTGGATACGTATGATACCCTTCGTCTCGGCGTGCCAAATGCGATTAAAGTGGCTAAGGAACTGGGAGACAAGATTAATTTTATCGGGATCCGCCTAGACAGCGGCGACCTTGCATATCTATCTAAAGAAGCAAGAAAGATGTTGGATGAAGCCGGGTTTACGGATGCGAAAATTGTTGCGTCAAGTGATTTAGATGAGTACACGATTATCAACTTAAAGTCGCAGGGTGCTAAAATCGATAGTTGGGGAATCGGCACCAAGCTGATTACTGCCTTCGATCAAGCAGCGCTCGGTGCTGTATATAAAATTGTTTCGATTGAAGATGAGAATGGTAAAATGGAGGATACGATTAAGATTTCCTCTAATCCGGATAAGGTGACAACTCCGGGGATGAAAAAGGTTTACCGGATTATCAATAATACGAACCACCATGCCGAGGGAGATTATATCGCGATGGAGGATGAAAAGCTGCCGGAAAAACGTATCCGCATGTTCCATCCAACCCATACGTACATTAACAAGGTGGTAACGAACTTTACTGCAAAAGAGCTCCATGAAACTATTTTTGTCAATGGCGAGCTCGTTTTTGAAATCCCTTGTCTGGAGGAATCACGCGAGTATCTAAGACAAAATCTTGATGCATTATGGGACGAGTACAAGCGGATCTTGAATCCAGAGGACTATCCACTCGATTTGAGTCAAAAGTGCTGGGATAACAAAATGAAAAACATTGAAGAAGTGAAAGAAAAAGTAGAAGCGATGAAGGAATAAGAGAAAGAAGGGGCGTCCTTAAGAAGGGCGTCTTTTTTCTATGGAATAGGGCGGAGCGTGGCAATCCTTAATGGTGTAATATGAAAAAGTGCATAAATCTTTCGAAAAAGTCTGTCATTTCTTATAATGAATAAGGACACAGGGCTAACGGTAAAGGAGAAAGAATATGTTCAATTTAGCTCCATTGATGCTCGAAAAGGTTGGAATTATCGTGATTGTGGCATTTTTACTTTCGCAAATGCGGTCGTTTCGCCAAGTGATTCAAAACGAGCACAGCAGAAAAGAGAAAATCATGCTTATCTTACTGTTTGGTTCGTTCGGAATCATTAGTAATTATACAGGCATTGAAGTTCACCATCATACGATAGGCAGACCCGATTGGCTTACTGAAATGGACCATGAGAGTGCACTAGCAAACACAAGAGTGATGGGGATTGTCATTGGCGGTTTACTTGGGGGACCAACGGTTGGCATTGGCGCAGGACTGGTTGCGGGTATTCACCGCCTTACCCTAGGGGGATTCACTGCCTTTTCTTGTGCTTTTTCTACCATTCTTGCTGGAATTGCAGCAGGATACTTTGGAAAAAAACGAAAACAGAAGGGGAAGCAAATCACGTCCTCGTTTGCTGTCCTTATCGGAATGGCCCTAGAAGCTGTCCAGATGCTTATCATTCTTGTCGTAGCCAAACCGTTTAATGATGCCTGGGAACTCGTTCAGCTCATTAGCCTGCCAATGATTTTTGGCAACGGTTTAGGTACATTGCTGTTTATGTTTATTATTCAAATCATTAAACGTGACGAAGAACGCGCCCGTGCCAACCAAACGAACCAAGCCTTTCTTATTGCGGATCAAACCCTGCCTTTCTTTCGCCAAGGTCTTAACTTCCATTCCTGCAAGGAAATTTCAGAAATTATGCTGAAATTGACCCGTGCAGATGCAGTAGCGATCACTGATGACCACCAGGTCCTAGCCCATGTCGGCGCCGCTTCAGATCACCATATCCCAAAGTTAAAGCCTGAGACAGGCTTGACGAAAAAAGTGCTTGAAAAAGGTAAAATTTCCATTGCAAGATCAAAAGAAGAAATCTCTTGTTTTGATAGTCAATGTTCGCTAGAAGCAGCGATCGTACTGCCATTAAAGGTAAAAAACAAAATCTTTGGCACCTTAAAAATGTACTACACGGAGCCTGGAAAGCTGGATAGGGTACAGCAGGAATTGGCTGAAGGGCTGGCGAATCTTTTTTCGACTCAGCTGGAGCTTGCGGAAGCAGAAAGACAGACGAAGCTATTAAAAGATGCAGAAATTAAGGCTTTACAAGCGCAAATTCATCCGCACTTTTTATTTAATAGTCTTAACACCATCTCCGCACTCTGCCGTACAGATGCAGATAAAGCTCGTAAATTACTATTGGAACTTGGTTCCTTTTTTCGTGGCAATCTCCAAGGAGCAAGGCAGATGCTAATCCCTCTGGAAAAGGAATTAGCGAATGTTAGGGCCTATCTATCATTGGAACAGACTCGCTTTCCTAATAAATACAACATTGATTTTCACGTAGAGTCACACCTAGAAAAGGTAATGATTCCTCCTTTTACCTTGCAGCCATTAGTTGAAAATGCGATTCATTATGGTTTTCCTCGAAGTAAGTCTGAAGGGAAAGTGACTATCACAATTTTTTCAAAAAACAATCAATTGCAAATTATCGTAGCCGATAATGGAAAAGGAATCCCAGAGGATCAGATAGAGTTGCTTGGTAAACAAGTTGTCCATTCTAAAAAAGGAAATGGCACGGCGATTTATAATATTACTGAACGTCTAAAAGGAATTTATAATGGTCAAGCAAGTTTATCTTTAAAGAGTAAAGTTAATCACGGAGCGACCATCACGATTTCCATTCCGCTTGAGAGGAAAGGAGTTTTTGATCAAGATGTTGAAGGCCTACATTGTGGATGATGAACCATTAGCAAGGGATGAATTAAAATACCTGCTCATTCAAAGTGAGCAGGTGGAAATCTTAGGAGAAAGTGATTGTGTAGAGGATGCAGTGTCGGCTATCACAGTTCTAAAGCCGGATCTTGTTTTCTTGGACATTGAACTGGATGATGATAATGGATTAAGTTTAGCGAGGCAATTAGAAAGCCAGGAGCAAACTCCCGCTATTGTCTTTGCAACGGCTTATGATGAGTATGCCTTACAGGCATTTGATGTAAATGCAGTCGATTATATTTTAAAACCCTTTGATGAGGAGCGCATTCAAAAAACGTTGGAAAAAATCAAGAAAATGCAACAATTTAGGGATAAGCCGGTACCTATCCAGTCCTCTATGAAACACAACAATAATGGGAAAATTGCCGTTCTTGCGGATGAACGGATTATTTTATTAACGCTGGCAGATATTCTTTATTTCGCATCCAGTGAAGGAAAGTGCCATATCGTAACCCTCGATCAAGCATACAAAGTGGCAGATGCACTTGTCGTGTTGGAGAAAAAGTTACATAGTTCTAAATTTCTACGTGTTCATCGCAGTTTTATTGTCAACTTGGATCATGTTATTGAAATAGAACCGTGGTTTAACTCTACCTATAATTTGCTTATGAAAGACGGCTCCAAAGTTCCAGTAAGTCGAACCTATGTAAAGGAATTAAAGCAGCGTTTCGGTTTTTAAACTGATTGTATTTCATTTGTTGATTTTTGCAATTCATCCTTCTATTTGTGCATTTTATCGTGAAAACGGAATATATCCGCTTTTATTTTGTAAAATTGATGAAGTAGATACAAAAGTGGAAGGAGAATATACGAAAATGAATGCGATTACAATTGTTATTGGCTCGATTTGTATCCTTTTAATTGTTTATCGTTTATATGGTACTTTCATGGCAGCAAAAGTTTTGAAGCTTAAGGATTCAAAACCGACTCCTGCTCAGAAATTTGAAGATGGACGAGATTATGTACCAACGAACAAATGGGTAGTTTTTGGCCACCATTTTGCAGCGATTGCAGCAGCAGGTCCACTAGTTGGCCCCATCCTAGCTGCGCAATTTGGTTATTTACCAGGCTTGCTTTGGCTGCTGATTGGTGCTGTTATTGGCGGCGCTGTCCACGATATGGTTGTTCTCTTTGCCTCTATGCGCAGAAATGGAAAATCGTTATCAGAAGTAGCCAAAGAAGAACTTGGTCCTATTGCAGGCTTTTGTACAGGCTTAGCTATGCTATTCATTATCACCATTACTATGGCAGGATTGTCATTGGTTGTTCTTGGCGCACTTGAAAGAAATCCTTGGGGAACGTTTGCGGTTGGGATCACGATTCCGATTGCAATGGGTGTTGGATTGTATCATAAAAAGACAGGAAACTTAAAACTAGCAACGATTGTGGGCTTCGCATTAATTATGGTGGCAATCGTTCTTGGACCAAATATTCAAGGTACATGGCTAGGTGACGTGTTAACCCTTGAAAAAAGTACATTAGCACTTATTCTGCCAATCTATGCTTTTTTTGCGGCTGCATTACCAGTCTGGCTATTATTGGCACCACGCGATTATTTAAGTACATTTATGAAGATTGGGGTATTTGCCGCCTTAATAATTGGGGTATTCATTGTAAATCCAGACGTACAATTTCCGGCATTTACAGAATTTCTTAACGGCGGGGGGCCGGTAGTAGCGGGTCCAGTTTGGCCATTTATCTCCATTACGATTGCTTGTGGAGCCATTTCGGGCTTTCATGCATTTGTAGGATCTGGTACAACACCAAAGATGGTCAATCGTTGGAGCGATGTGAAGGGCGTTGCATTTGGAGCCATGCTTGTTGAATGCTTAGTAGCAATCATGGCTTTAATTGCTGCTGTATCACTGCAGCCAGGTGATTATTTTGCCATCAACTCTTCACCGGAGAAGTTTGCTACACTTGGAATGGAAACAGTTCACCTGGATGAACTGAGTAAAGAAGTTGGAATGGACCTTGAAGGAAGAACGGGTGGAGCCGTTACACTTGCAGTAGGGATGACGTACATCTTCACTGCCGTTCCGTTTTTTGCAAAATTGGCATCCTACTTCTATCAATTTGTTATTCTATTTGAGGCAGTTTTCATCTTAACAGCTATTGATTCAGGAACACGGGTTGCCCGCTACCTGATTCAAGATTTCTTGGGAGACTTCATTAAACCGTTAAAAAGAACAGATTCAATCGGAGCAAATATATTTGCCAGTGCGTTAGCCTGCTTTGTCTGGGGATATCTTCTTTTCTCAGGTGACATTAGCTCTGTCTGGGCGCTATTCGGTGTATCGAATCAATTGATGGCATCGATCGGTCTTATTGTCGGAGCGACCGTCGTGTTAAAGATTGCGGAAAAGCGCTGGTACATGCTGACATGTCTAATCCCACTAGCATACCTGTTTGTCACGGTTATGGTAGCAGGGTATTGGATGGTGAAAAATGTTTACTTAAATGCAGCTAATCCTGGTTTCAACGTATTGAACGCTATCCTTTCCATTATCATGCTGATCCTTGGAATCGTCATCATGGTTACATCCATTATTAAATGGACGAATCTATGGAAAATTCCACAAGCAATATTAGTGAAGAATTCCGAAAAGGAAGTTGCTTAAAAAAAACAGCACTCATTCATTTTGAATGGGTGCTGTTTATATATCTCATCAATGAACCTTTGCCGAAATTGATTTTAAAAAACTAAAACCGGATAATTTTAATATGAGTTTTTCTCTATCCCTAATCCTCTTTTGTACATATATGGAGAGATCGTCAATCATAAATTCATGATAGAGGTCTAAAGTCTTTGGTTTTCCCGGTACGGCTACCAGCTCCTGTACTCCTGGGGCACAGCAAGCTTTTACTTCAATCGTTTTTACGGTTAACTGGTTGCCTTTAGATTCTAACCAGTTTTTTGATCCAGCATCGATTTCGATAATCAACCATTATCCACTCCTTTTTAATTACCCTTAATCTAGTATAATATTTAATTTTATTGTGTACTATGTTTTAGGACTTAATGTAATTATTAAAAAAAGCAGACCCATGGAATGCTGTTCCTCCTGAGTCTGCCTTTCTGTTATTTTTGTCTAAAGTAATCCATAAAAGCATGGAAGATTTCGATGCCTTGGTAGGTGAGCATTCCTGCTGCCGATAACGAAAAGAATCCAATCAGAGCAAAACGAATCCACATATTATTTCCTCCCTTTTTATTCATTTTTCTTATGAATTGGGTGGGAGGATTAAGTAGTTTGATTGATGAAATACCGGGATGAGAAAAATAAGTTTTCTGCTAGGTGCCAATAACAACTGCAGGGGTGAAATCATTGCTGTTGAAATGACTAATACAAGTACAAACAGTAATTGCAGGTATATCGGCTGTTTTTTCTCATCGTCTGAAAAAGCCTTTGCCTTTGTATCATCCTCGTTGATAACAGCTTTGATTGCTGAATGGGATTGCGGAAGAATAGTTGAAATGTGTAAAAAGTTTAAAGCAAAGAAGGCAAGCAGCAAAGGAATGGAAAGGGTTTTTATGCGTTTAATCATCATCCACTCCTTCCAATGAGATTGTTTTAATCATATACACTTTTATTATATTTGAAAACAAAAAAGTTCTGACAAATTTTTCGCACTTATGAAAAAAAGGGCTCTTGATGTCGGCAGTTTTCGCATTTAACCCGCTATTGTGTTACAATCTTAGCTAGTCAAAACGAGTAAAGGAAGAAATTGATGAGCAAACAATTACCAGTTAACAAAAATGATTATATAGATGTAGTCTTTGAAGATTTAACACATGACGGGGCGGGAGTTGCGAAGGTGGATGGTTATCCATTATTTGTTCCAAACGGACTGCCAGGCGAAAAAGCTAAAATTAAGGTGATTAAGACTGGCAAAGGCTATGGGATTGGCCGCTTGATTGAACTTTATGAAAAAAGTCCTTACCGTGTGGAGATTGCTGGCAGTGAACGGCATAAATACGGCGGCTGCCAGCTCGAGCATATTAGCTATGAAGGTCAGCTGAAATACAAAGAAAATCAAGTCCGGCAAGTCCTTGCGCGCATCGGCAAATTGGAGGATGCAAAAGTCCATCCGATTATTGGAATGGAAAATCCATGGCACTATCGAAACAAGGCCCAGGTACCAGTCGGGGAAAAAGACGGTAAATTGATTGCGGGATTTTTTAAACCGCGTAGTCATGAAATTGTTGATACAAATGAGAGCTTAATTCAACTCCCGGAAATTAATGAAGCAGTACAAGCAGTGAAGGAGATTTGCAGTGAGCTTGGGATCCCTGCGTATCAAGAAGAATCCCATAAAGGAGTTCTCCGTCATATTATGGCACGGTACGGCAAGCAGACAGGCGAGCTCATGGTTGTCATCATTACGAGAACAGCGGATCTGCCGAAGAAAAACAAATTGGTTGAAGAAATTGTTGCTCGGCTTCCGAAAATAAAATCAATTGTTCATAATGTTAATTCAAAGCGGACCAACGTAATTATGGGCGAAAAAACGAGTACCCTTTGGGGAAATGAAGTGATCTATGATTACATTGGGGATGTGAAGTTTGCCATCTCCGCGTTGTCGTTTTATCAGGTCAATCCTGTGCAGACAAAGGTTTTGTATGATAAGGCGCTTGAATATGCCGGGCTTAGCGGTGAAGAATCTGTAATTGATGCCTATTGCGGCATCGGGACCATCTCTTTATTTTTAGCACAAAAGGCACGCAAGGTTTTCGGAGTAGAAGTGGTTCCTGAGGCGATTGAGGATGCCAAACGGAATGCCGAATTGAACGGGATTACGAACGCGGAATTTGCGGCCGGGGCAGCAGAGGTTGTTATTCCAAAGTGGTATAAAGAAGGTATTACTGCCGATGTTTTAGTGGTTGATCCGCCGCGTAAGGGCTGTGACGAAGCCCTGCTGCAAACAATTATTGAAATGAAACCAAAGAAGGTCGTTTATGTTTCCTGTAACCCGGCAACATTGGCTAGGGACCTTCGGATATTAGAAGATGGCGGCTACAAAACCGTGGAAGTGCAGCCGGTGGACATGTTTCCGCATACGACCCATGTGGAGTGCGTCGCGCAGCTGATTTTAAAATAATGTAAGAATTAAGCCCAGTCTTAGGACTGGGCTGTTTGAAGTGGGGGCGATTATTACTTATTCTCCATTCGAAAAAATAAGAGTATTCGATTTTCATTTCGAATACTCTATTAAATTGAAGAAAATCAACTAAATTGGAAGGTGCCTGGCACTTTTTTTCTTGGAACGGACCCCAATGTCGCTAACTCTCCTAAAACCTGGCGGCATGGCCGTGCAACATTCCCGAAGAGCTTCCGTGTCAAATTGACTATCATTCTACCTATTATAATGCATATTCCAAATTAGCTAGGATCCTACTTTTTATAATTAGTTTAAATCAACTACAACGAAAGTATAGAAAATCCAATAAATTTAGAAGAATTATGAATGTCTCGCCATCCCAATTGGTGAGTTGTATTACCATAAAATAGCATCTAGGCTTTAATGACTAATATTTATAAAATTTAAATAATTCTAACTATTCATGTAAATATATATTTATTAATTTATAATAAAACCGACTGATAATAATAGGGGGTAGCAAATGTTGAAGAAGAAGTTTATTGTTCCTGCAGTTCTGTCGTCGGCGTTGTTGGTAGGTTCTATTCCAGCTAGTAATGTATTTGCGAAACCGGTTGATTCGAAGGTGGTTAATAGTGTACAAGCATCTAAGGAATGGAATGAGAAGGCAAGCGTCCCATTATTTGTAAAGGAGCGATTTGCCGAGAAATTCTCTTCTAGCAATCCAGCCAATGCAGTAAATTATTTACAGAAAAACGAAGGTAAAACCGGAATTAAAAATCCGGGTAAAAATCTAAAAGTAAAAGATACGCAAACAGATGAATTGGGTATGACTCATGTCCGCTTTAATCAGTCAATCAATGGAGTTAATGTAGAAGGGTCCGAAGTTATTGTTCATTTTAATAGGGATAATGAAGTCGTATCCGTCAACGGAAGAGTAAATCAGACGATTGCCGATGATGCAGTGGACACGACTGCCTCTTTAAGTAGTGATGCTGCACTAGAGGCGGCATTATCCTCTGTCAATGCTCCCGAAGAGCTGACATATGAGCCAACTTCCGAGCTTGTTGTCTACCCATTTGAAGGGGAAAATCATACGGCTTATAAAGTGAATGTTAACTTTATGGGAGATGAACCTGGAAACTGGTTTGTCTTTGTGGATGCAAAAACGGGAGAAGTCGTCGATAAGTATAATGGCTTAATGCATGCGGATGAAATGAAAACACAAAAAGGTGCTGGGAAAGGGGTACATGGCGCTCACAGGGAATTACATATTACCCAAGTGAAGGAACCGAATTCTGGGACTAAGTTTGCGTTGGCTGATTATTCTCATGAGGGTCTTCAAGGCATTATCACGTATGATGCTAAAAATGATAATACTTCTAGTAACGATACTATATATGTTGGAAATTCTGCTGCATTTATTGGCGACTATGATCGGGCTCTAGTCGATGCACACTATAATTCGGAAAAGGTATATGACTATTACCTTAATGAGCATGGTCGCAATTCCCTTGACGGTAAAGGGATGGCCATCATCTCCAGAGTCCATTATGGAACCAATTATAACAATGCCTCTTGGAATGGGCGTTGGATGACCTATGGTGATGGTGACGGTGAGTTCATGATTTCTTTATCAGCCGGCCTTGACGTTGCTGCCCACGAAATGACTCATGGCGTCATCACTAATACAGCAAATTTAGTATACCAAAATCAATCTGGAGCACTAAACGAATCATTCGCTGACATCTTTGGCGCACTCGTTGACGATGATGATTGGGAAATGGGCGAGGATATTATGGCGCCTGCTGAAAAAGATAAGGGTAATGGAGTATTGCGCAGTTTAAGAGATCCACATAGTGTTATTGTACAGAACGCACAAAGAAGGGCATATAGCACAAATGGCGGCGTCTATCCGAAACATATGGATGAATTTTATCATATGCCAACTTCAGTTGATGGCGGAGGTGTCCATGTTAACTCTTCGATTACAAACCATGCCGCATACCTGATTGCACAAGATATCGGCAGGGAAAAATTGGGAAAAATTTTCTACCGTGCTCTATCTGTTTATTTAACGCCAAATTCCAATTTTAGCGACGCGCGTAAGGCGGCTGTTCAGTCTGCAATCGATCTTTATGGTGAAGGCAGCGCGGAAGTGGCTGCAACTAATTCCGGATTTGATGCGGTGGGAATCTACTAATTAAATAATTGGATCTGCCCGCAGGAATCAATATTTTTATGGATTTTAGAATAATATTGAAGTGCGTTTTATGTTCCCCAGACTAAGAGTTTGGGGGATTTTTTGTTATGGTCTCCACCAGCATCCCATGTGTAGCCACATATACACTGGACATGTGGAGTGCGTGTCGCAACTCATTATTAATAAATAGAAAAACTGTAGCCCTTTCGTGTAAAGGGCTTTATGCATTTTAAAGAGATATCTGATTTATTTATACTTTATCTAAGATTAAACCAACTCTGATTGTCGGGATTAGCCGTGTTTAAAGCCAATATAAGTATTGAATACATACCAAATTAATGCTGCATGCAGTTTTTCAGATCAGACAATCATGAAAGTTTGCAATTTCATGATTGTCTGACCCTTTTTTACGTTGTCAATTATAATCCAAACATGTTAAGACTGTAGTAATGGTGAAGCGAAGATGGGTAAACTATGAAATGAATGTTTTTATTATCAAGTAATGGGTTTAGTTCTGACGGTATCGTTGAACAATTCATTGAAAAGTATTAATGCATAGAAAGGATAGGAAAATGTCAGGAATAAAAGATGAAATCATTTTAAGAGGGCTTAAAGAAAATAATTTAAAAAATGTAGATTTAAACATACCTAAAGAAAAAATCATCGTATTTACTGGTCTTTCAGGCTCAGGAAAGAGCTCAGTGGTTTTTGATACATTAGCAACAGAGAGTAGAAGACAAATGACTTTGAACTATCCTCTCTATGTCAGAAATCAAATGCCAAGGTATGAGCGACCCCACGCCGATCTTATGCAAAACTTAAGCCCGGTTGTAGTAGTAGAACAAAGACCTATAGGAGGCAATTCCCGCTCAACAGTGGGCACCTATATGGATATTGATCCATTAATTAGACTTTTGTTCTCGAGAGTAGGAAATCCACCAATCGGTTCTGCCACTGATTTTTCAAGTCAAAGTTCTTTTGGCAGATGTCCAAAATGCGGTGGATATGGGGAAGTCATTGGACCAGACCTTGATAAGTTGATCGATTACGATAAGTCACTTCGAGAATATGCAGTGAAATTTAAACCATTATCGCCTTCAGGCTGGCAAGGTCAATGGATGATGACCTGCGGATTATTCGATCCAGATAAACCGATAAAGGACTATGCAGAAGAAGAACTCCACCTGTTCTTATATGGTCCCCGAGAAGGTGAAAGAGCCTATGCGCCGTTTCACACAAAAAATGGACCCCATAATGCAGAGTGGGATGGGTTATTGCCTAGATTTACGCGTGTTTATATAAATAGAGACATCTCAAAACTAAAACAAGTATCCCAAGATGACGTTTTAGCAGTGTCAACACATTCATTATGCCCCACATGTAAAGGTTCAGGCTTAAACCCCAAGGTATTAGAGTGCAGCATAAATGGCCTAAATATCGCAGAATACGACCAATTAGAGCTGCCTGAAATGCTAGAAGAACTAAAGAATATTAAAGATCCTATGGGGAAATCGATAGCACAACAGGCAATCCCGTATGTAAAACAACTAGTCGACATGGGACTGGGATATTTGAGTCTGTCAAGAAAAATGGGCACCCTGTCCGGCGGTGAAGCTCAAAGGGTAAAAATTGCTCGTCATTTAGGAAGCAGTCTAAACAATATCACCTATATTTTTGACGAACCAAGTGCAGGACTCCATCCAGAAGAAGTGGATATGTTAATTATTATGCTAAAAAGGATAAAAGATCAGCATAATACCGTAATCGTAATCGAACATGATCTATCAGTAATAAAAGCTGCGGATGAAATAATTGAGATGGGACCAGGAGCAGGTGTTAATGGAGGAAAAGTTGTCTATCAAGGAAAATTAGAAGGACTAAAAAACACTCCCACCGCAACGGCCTTAAAGCGCCAGCTAAAAGTAAATAAAAACCCAAGGGAAATAAAAGGTTATTTTACAATAAGAAGAGCAGGTAACAATAACTTAAAAAATATAAGCGTCACTATTCCTAAAAATGTCTTGGTCTCTGTTTGTGGAGTATCTGGTTCAGGTAAAAGCTCCTTAATATTGGAAGCCTTCACGAAAAAGTATCCAGAATCCATTACGGTAGGACATGGTGGTATAGGAATTTCCAATCGTTCAACTATGGCTACCTATATGGGAATAATGGATGATATACGCGCAATATTTTCAAAAGCAACAGGACAACCGGCAGGATTGTTTAGCTTTAACTCCTTAGGAGCATGTCCGGTCTGCAAAGGAAAAGGAGTCCTAACGCCAGAAGTAGCATTTGCAGATCCAGTGACGATCCCTTGTGAGGCATGTGGCGGTACGAGATACTCAGACGAAGCGCTTAAGTTTAGCTATCAAGATAAAAATATAGTAGAAATTTTAGATTTAACAATAGACGAGGCTATAAATTATTTTAAAGCACCAAAAATCATAAAAAGAGTGCACACGCTAAAAGATGTGGGATTAGGTTATTTGACCTTAGGGCAGACGACAAGTTCCCTAAGCGGCGGAGAAATTCAACGTCTTAAACTGGCAAGCCACTTACAAAAAGAGGGCCAAATCTATCTGTTAGACGAGCCATCCTCAGGACTGCACTCAGAAGATAATGAAAAACTCTTAGATGTATTTCAAAATCTTGTAAACAGAGGTAATTCCGTTATAATAATTGAACACAAACTAGACCTGATAGCGACGAGCGACTGGGTAATAGAATTGGGTCCAGGAGGAGGAAAACAAGGCGGACAAATTATATTCGAAGGAACACCGGAAGAGATGTTAAATGCAGAAACATTGACGGCGAGATGGTTAAAGGATGGAGTTAGAAGACATTCGGAACGGGGCGTATGGTCGGCCAATATCTAAATCTTACTACCTAGAACGAATTCTCAAGGAAGAATTTCGTTCTTTTATCATTTAGCAAATGTAACTCGAGAAGATATCGACTCAATCACTTATACCATAAATAAAGGCTTGTTCGTAGAAGATTTACACTAACAGAAGAAAATAAAGAAGACAAAAACTGGCTATTATCAGAAAAGATATATGTCATTTATGGTGAGCCTGGTTCAAATCAATTTCAAGGTATCAAGGAAATCGGGAATACCTATACAGTTACGTATAAAGAACAGGATAAATATAATTATACACTTGCAATTCCTCATGATGGCAATAATGTAGTAGATGATGACATTATAATCCGCGTAAATGTAAAATATACAGATGGAAACTATGAACAACAAGATATTGTTGTAACTCAAGAATCAAATTCTATTTTACTCAAGCTTAAATAAAATAATTGAAGAGATAATACTGCAAAATAAAGAACCAGTAGGAACAAAGTTAACTAAGATCGACAGAGAAAATCAATGGTCACCTAACAACTACGGCGCCTTTATTTCATTGGTTCTTCAAGGGGTTGAAGAGAATAAAACTTTATTTTACATCACGATAAAATATTTTGTCAACAATAAATTTGTAATAATTTATAAAAAATGTTATAATTGTCTTACAATTGTTTTTTTATGATATTCCGTATCCCGTATTCTGATGTATTTTTTGCAGTTAGAATGATGGATACGTTTTTTAATATCCTTTTTTAAACAAAGAAGAATTCAAACAGTTGTGTAAGCTTTAAAGGTAAGTTAGTTGAATAAAATTATCAATTTACTATCTAACAGTAACTTAGTTTTTATTCTACAAGGAGGCCTATAATATTGAATCTAATCAATAAGAAAGTTACACACAAGCGTTTTGGCACGGGGAGTATAGTTAAGCATAATGATTCTATTATTGAAATACATTTCGCATCGGAAAATAAAAAGTTTGTTTTCCCCGATGTATTTGGAAAGCACATAACGCTGCTTGATAAAAGTGCTGCTAATTTACTTGAAAAAATTATACAAAAAAAGGAAAATGAGCGAAGAGAGGAAGAATGGAAGAAGGAAGAGGAAAAAAAACTACAACGGAAAAACCAGGAACTTCGCTTGGAACATGAAAAACTTATGAAAAACCATAAACTACATCCCGAATCACAAATGGTTTTTTGGTGTGACACAGAAGAACGGAATCGTTCTTTTTCAGAGTGGAAGGTTTTTTCAGGTGTAATAAAAAGTGGTAATAACAAGGGGAAGCCAAACAAACCCATCCGCTTACACCAAAATAGCGCTGTCCTGTTAACAGCTGTAGATTCCAGCAGGCCTGAAAAAGACAGACGTATCTTAGGTGTCTATATGGTGAATGAAGATTTTATCGGTAAGCTATGTGAAGATGGATATATTCCTGCTCATTCAAAATACAGACTCCAACTTTCAGAGCAGGAATCAAATCAGATGCTTTTCTGGGAATATTATGTGAATGAAAAGTTCCCCCAAAAAATGACATGGAATACAGGTAAATACCGTTATTTTGAAAATTTATGGTTGGCTCAAATTTTGCTTGATATCGTTTCGTTGAAAAGTGACCCAAAAGAACGAGAGCAGGCACAACAATTTTTTAAACATTTCTGTAAAATGAATCAGATAACAGATCAAGAGTTACCAAAACCTAATGGCGCATTATTGCGTATTTAGTTGTTAGCCCAAAGCTTTTTTAGCAGGAAGTTTGATTAGTGTTTGCTGTTTATTCCTGCTGTAGAATAATTAGGATGATTCTTTATCGTGGAAGGAGTCTTCTAAGTATCAGGGATAAATAGCTGAACAGTGATTGAAAACTTACCAGCATCTCATATTGTATGGCCACATACACTCTAGTCACGTTAAGTGCGTGTCGCAACTCATTTTAAAAGAAGGCAACTAACCATTAGTTGCCTTCTTTGTCTTAAGAATCATTAACTCTTTGAAAAGAAAGAGCCATCTGTTCCTAAAAAGTTATACTTTTAGGACTTCCCTCAATAAACAACAACCGGATCATAGGTGCTGAGATTGTCATATACAGTTTTCATAATACTTGGAGGTGTGTTGACACAGCCATGCGATCCTGCACTAAGATAGGCATTACTTGCCCAATTGCCCCGCCAGCTGGCATCGTGGAACCCCTGACCGTCATTTGTAAAAGGAGCCCAATAGTTTACATCTACCTGATAAGTGATTTTTCCGTTTTCTCTGCCCGTTAGGACGGAAGGCGTTTGCTTATAGAGGATATACCACACACCCGGTGATGTATCATGACCAGTGCTGTGATTCCCGGTAACAACATTCGTAGTGACGACTAATTTTCCATTTTTGTATATCCAAATTCGCTGCTCTGCAATGGAGACTTCAGCGTACGTATCGCCAATACCATTGTTTACGATTGTGTCATATCCGTAGCCTTCACCCTTCCAGCCATGACCGTAAATATTAGACGCAGAAACTGATTTCTCCCCATTTTCAAAAGCGCTCATAATGCCCGGTATTTCTTTATCAACATCGATGGCCCAGCCATAGCCTTTACCTTTCACCGATATCACCGAACCTGAATGGGTCATGAAGGTGAAGTCCTTATTTAATGTGGATTGGGAATTGTTAATTTCAGCAATCTTATTCTTAATATCACCGGCATCATCAAGCTTAATCTGCAAATCTTTTGAAATAGAAGCATTTTTAATTAATTCACCCGCGTTTAACGTAAACACTTTATCCTGTACCTGATAATCGACGGTCTGTGCAAGAAATTCCTCCAGCTTTTTCTGTTGATTTTTAATAAACTCGCTGTCTTCTTTAATTGGCTGTATGTATGCTGGATTGAGGCGGATTTCACTAATATATTCTTGCTGTTTTTCGTAATCATTCAATAGACTAGCGACATCATACTGCTCTCCGCTAATGCTGTTAGTGACAACAATTTTGCCTTGTTCCAAACGAACCATCGCATCTTGCGGCGCTTTTAAACTTTGATTCATGGCTAACAGCTTTTCTTCTACCTGTTTTTTCAATGTCTGGTTTCGATACTGGTCCTGATTGCTTGGCATGATTGAATAATCTTTAACCTTTGAAGAAGGAAAAAAAGTCCGCTGGCTCTTTAATAATTTTTTGACGTCGGGCAGGTCCTCATCCGAAAATACCATCTTTGTATCGTTTCCATCTAAAATTTGCTGTTCTCCGATGTAGACAACATTTTTTAATACGGTTGCTTTTAATTTTTTTAGCGCCTGATCAGCAGTCATTCCACCGACTTTGATGCCATTAATCTTGATTTGTGAATTAAAATGGTTTGCCTGATAATAGCTGCCTGCTGCAATGAAAAGCACGATAATAAGAATGATCCCTGCTGTAATAAACTTCCAGTTTGCATGCCATTTAGCTGAATTTACATGTTGTTTCTCCATTTCTTGAACATTTACCGTGCTTTCCATTAAGTTACCCCCTATACTGACCTTCTGTCCTAAACATCTTAGCCATTAGCAATTGATATTGTAATTTTGGTTACCACTGTTTAGAAAAATGTAATTTATACTACTATTCTACAAAATGTCAGATTCGAACATTGTCGGTTTTTGGGCAGGATTAAACTTTATGTATATAAAAAAGGGCAGCCGGAAAATCGGCAGCCCTCTTGCTTTATTAACAGATTTATTAAGATGTCTTTTTGATGAATCTAAGAAATTTTCAATTGGTGCGGGAGGTTTCCCCCTAGGCACCTAATCTTAAATTCCGTTTTATTTCCCCATGATTTCTTGTATTTCTTGGTGATTCATAAGAATTTCATTGCCATAATAATAACTGATGGATAGTACAATGATCAGACCAATATAAATGAGAAATAATTGCATTTTTGTTGCTTTGCTTGTTTTATAATAGCTTTCCGTTATCTGTACTTGTTTTTTATAATCGAGTAATTTTTCTTCCAATCTGTTGAGGATATTTTCTATAACCTGTTGATTATGATGAAGGTCATCTTCATTCCATACTGGGACACCCGATAATTGTTGAAGGTAGCGATCCTTTTTCATTTGTTCAATTTCTGTATTCAGTGTATATAATATTTTAGTAATTTCCTGGTTTGAAACTTTCTGTTTTGCCTTGCTGGTCATTTCTTGAACGAAATCTAAATCA
Source organism: Neobacillus sp. 19 (assembly GCF_049463095.1). Taxonomy (NCBI): domain Bacteria; kingdom Bacillati; phylum Bacillota; class Bacilli; order Caryophanales; family Bacillaceae; genus Neobacillus; species Neobacillus sp. 19. The sequence continues at coordinate 50,292 of NZ_JBMPZU010000017.1, forward strand.
TTTGATCCTTGCTTTATTTTACCTATCAAATGCTCCAGTTCTTGTACTTCCATTTTATTGTCATGCAGACCTTTTTGTTTTTTATATATTTTGTACCATTCTATTCCGCCCATGATGACAATGATAAATCCTATAAAAATATGTTTTATTATTGAAAACGCCAATAAAAGGATGATGCCTAACCCCCATAGTTTCGTACTGATTCCCGCAACGATTCTCCCGCCGTCCAATGGGGTGATTGGGATTAAATTAAATAAATTGATCATTCCTCCCAAAATAATCAGAAGTGCCCAAAAAGGTTCATGTGTAAAATAATACAATGGAATCGCAGGCAAGAAGGATAACAACCCGAATAACGGACCCATGTATGCTACGAATCCTTCATCCTTTGCATTTTTAGGCATTTCCTTCAGGCCGATCACTGCTCCGACAAATGGAATAAATACAGCAGGGCTAACCGGAAGTTTAATTCTTTTAGCAGCATATAAATGCCCCATTTCGTGAACAAATAACAAATAGACTACAGCAATTGCGAACTTCCAACCGAAAAAAAGGGCATAGGTGCCAAGGTAAATGAACATGCTCACAAGTGTTTGGAGTTTTAAAAATTTAAAAATGACTAAAACAAACTTTAATTTACCAAATAAAAATGCCCCTATTGCCGTAAGTATCCCCCAATAGGTTTTCTTGCTGCTAGTTACATTCGTTTTACTCAAATAACCATCCCCTTAAATCCCTGCCCGATGTAAAATCAAAATATAGCTTTACAAACATTATACAGGAAATGGTTGGAAATTTGGTTAAACGGTTGGGAAGAACAAGCAATTTTCATTCGTTTTTTTGGCATATAACCAACCCTAATAAACTGGCTCCATTTTCCTTTTTTACTAATTGGAGCTTAATGAGGACACACATTATGACGTGGTATTTTATGGTAAAATTAAAGTGCGTAATGGGATGGAGATGAACTAAGAAATGGAAGGGATTATTGTTAAATATTGTAAGAGGCAACAATGAAAATAAATATTAAGTAGTGAAATCAATTGGAATGGTTCTTATTTGCCCTGAAGGGTAATATGAACTGTCACCATAGAGGAGGCGCAGTATGAAGCAGCTTTATATTAAGCAGAAGGTATTTAGTCTGGGTGGCAAATTCACGGTAAAGGATCAGCAGGAGAAGGATGTATATTACGTGGAAGGTAGTTTTATGAAAGTCCCAAAGACTTTCACCATTATGAATAATGCAAGAAATGAAGTTGCACTTATTACCAAAAAGACGTTCAGCTTTTTACCGAAGTTTTTTGTTAACGTGAATGGTCAAGAGGTGTTAATGATTAAGAAAGAACTTTCTTTCATTAAAGCACGTTATACGATTGAGGCAGCAGGCATTGAAGTACATGGCAATTGGTGGGATATGGAATTTCAGGTAATGCAGCATGGTGAAGTTGTTGGTAAAGTGAACAAGGAGTGGTTTACTTGGGGCGATAGCTACAAAGTTCAAATCATTGATGAAAATATGGAAGCTATCGTTATTGCGCTTGTTGTCGCAATTGATTGTGTAAAGGCAGAGGACGCAGCTGCTTCCTCGGCATCGACGATTTAATTTCCCAAATTACGGAGAAGGTAATTATATGAAATCAACAGATAAATTTACAGATAAACTTCAGAAGGGCAGTTGTTATCTATTTTGTTATTTAATCAAGTGGTTTTTGAGTTTTCTTAATATAAAAAATATTGTTGACAACAAAAATCTATGATGCTACCATTTTTATAAACCGTAGACGAGGGAGTTAAACTGTTAAACGATCTCTCAGCGAATCCGGGATGGTGTAAGCCGGATAGATGCAGTAACAGCAAGTGGGCCTCCGAGGGCGAAGCGAAAGAATTTTTTTAAGTAGCTTAGACGCAATGCCGGCGTTACAGGGCTAAGGGTGTGTATGCACCCTACAGAGTGGGTATGTATGATACATATCAAACAAGGTGGTACCGCAAGTTAACACTTGTCCTTGAATTATTATTTGAGGACAGGTGTTTTTTATTTTTTTATGAGGATAGGAGAATGTGCCATGGATGATAAATTTACGCTATATAACTTAAAAGTAGAGGTTGTTGCTACAGATATTCCAATGGTATGCAGGCATAAGGAAGGGGACTATTTCTTAGTTGTTGGGGAAGACCTAATCTTCCCAGAAAATAATTCTTTTTCCATGTATGCATTAAGCGCTATTTTGCCATTACTGCCTGCAAAGCAGCGGCCATTACACGCGAATGACTGGATGTTGTCCGATAGTGTAATTGCCTGCCCGGATCCAAACTGTGGTGCCAGATTTAAAATAAGTCGTATCGGAACGCAAGAATTTAGTCATGCTGAATGCACAATAGAACCAATAGATAAAGGAGATAAACAATAATGGCAGAGCGATTCGAACTAGCAAAAGATTATACAATCAACAGAGTGATCAACGGCTGCTGGCAGCTATCAGAAGGCCATAGCTTACAATCAAAACTAGATATGCAAGATGTTATGAAGGCCTTCCACATGCTTGCTGAGAGAGGATTTACGACATTTGATTGTGCAGATATCTATACGGGTACGGAAGAACTCCTCGGTGAATTTTTAACGGAACTAAAAGAAGGAAGCACCCTTTCGCCGCATGATATTCAAATTCATACCAAGTATGTACCGGATATCAATTTGCTTAGTGAGGTCGATTACAATTACACAGAAAAAATAATTGACAGAAGCCTCAAACGTCAAAAACGAGATGTATTGGATCTTGTTCAGTTTCATTGGTGGGATTACAATGTGCCTGGCTATGTTGAGACAGCGGGAGATCTGTTGAAGCTTAAAGAAAAAGGAAAAATCCGTAATATCGCCGTTACAAACTTTGATACGAAGCATTTGCGCGAAATCGTTGATGCCGGGATCCCTGTTGTGTCCTGTCAAAATCAATACTCGGTGTTTGATAGACGTCCAGAAAAAGAATTAATAGATTATTGTAAAAGCAAAGGAATTTCCCTGCTGTGCTACGGTACATTATCTGGCGGTTTGTTAGCGGAAAAATGGATCGGCCAAACTTCGATTCAACCAGAAACGCGCTCTCACGTTAAATATTTTCAGGTGATTGAAGATACTATGGGCTGGGATGGCTATCAGAAAATGTTGGGATTGCTGCAAAGAATCGCTAAAAAGCATTCAGTCAAGGTTTCACAGATTGCTACAAAATATATATTAAGTCAAAAAGGAGTCGGGGCATCTATTATTGGAGTGAGAAATAGCCGGCATGTGGAGTCAAATACGCAAATATTTGCTTTCGAGCTTGAACGTACCGATATCGAAGAAATAAAACAATTCTTAGACAACTATCCAATCGTAGACGGTGAACCGTTTGAGTTAGAGCGTACTGTTGATTCAAAATATCGCAATATTATGAAGATGAACTTAAATGAGAAATAAGTGAGAGTGTATGTTTAGTCTAGCATAGAGAGTTTAGTAGAGGAGAGGGAGTTTCGATATGAAGAAGAGACTTGAATTTAGAGGTGGCTGGGGAACTGCGTTTATTCCAGTCGTGATTTTTCTATTTTTCTGCATACTGTTTTTTATTGTTTTTAAAGCGTTTGAAATGTATGCTCTCGCCATGGGCGCTTTCGTTGCACTGATGGTAGGGGCCATTTTTGTAAAAAGAGGAAACTACGATCGGTTCTGGGATTCCGTCTATGACGGCGTAAAGGAAGCCGTACCGATTGCCATCCTGCTGTTCGTCATCGGGATGTTCTCAGAGTTGATCAAAGCTACTAACATTTCGTCAGGTTTCGTATGGCTTGCAGACTTGCTGGGCGTGGATGGGGGATTATTCACTGCGTTTACATTCTTAGCCGTTTGTATCATTTCTACTGCTACTGGATCATCCATCGGAACTATGTTTACCTGCTTTCCTATTTTCTACCCGGCAGGAGTATTGTTGGGATGTGATCCCGCCATTCTTGCGGGTGCAATCGTCAGTGCATCTATATTTGGCGATAACTTAGCACCAATATCAGATACCACCATTATCTCTGCAGGAACTCAAGAATACACAAAAAGAGAAGGGTTCGCTGATGTGGGCGGCTGTGTTGCCAGTCGATTAAAGTATTCCTTGGTCGCAGGTTCTATCTCGTTTGTTCTGTTCTGGATTTTAGGCGGAGGAGGTACGGTAGGTGCAGGCGCATCGGATATCCTTGCAAAAAACATGAATCCCATCTCGCTTGTCATGCTGGTTCCGGTAGCCGTCATGTTAATCGTAGCCATCAAAACCCGCAATATCTATAAAGCTATTACTATAGGGATCATTTTAGGGACCATTACAGGTCTCGCGTTTAACCTGTTAACTTTCGACAAGGTTATCTCAGTGGAGGATGGGGCGCCGAAAGGGTTCCTAACGGGCGGCATCAGCAGCATGATGGCAACCGTCACGCTGGTTATTTCAGTCTACGGGATTATGGGTGTGCTCAACGGTGCGGGAGTACTTGAAAAAGTCACAAATGGCATCCTTAACAGCAAAATGGGCAAGACGGTTCGCAGTGCCGAAATCGCAATGATGTTAGGCATTTCGTTTACAACGTTAATCTTCGGTGGTGTGACAAGTGCATCGATGACAACATTTGGTAAAGTACAAAATGAGATTGGCAAACGTGTTGGGTTGCATCCATACCGTCGTTCCTATCTACTGGATGGTTTTGCTAATGCAATTGTGCTAGTCATACCTTTCTTAAGTGTTTTTGTATTCATCGGTGCTTTGCTGTCAAAAGGGTATGATTTTGTTGCCCCGCTTTTACTAACACAAGTCAGCAGCGGCATGATCTATTGCATGGTACTGTTCTTGGTTCTATTGTCCTCTATCATTACGGGATGGGGCCGCGAATATGAAGGCCCTGAAGGAAAAGTAGTTAGCAATCCTCAAGAAATGTAAACAAGATACCAAGTCCGGCTCTTATAAAATGATGAGAGCCGGATTTGGTATCGAATCGTTTTTATCGTCACAGTGAGAGTGAAGAATAAATATGTACATAATCTGGCTACACTGTTTCTACGGCTGGATAAGAAGGGTCGATCCATTAAAAAGTAATTCAATATTTAGTAGATGAAGAGGTTTTCGTATGAATAATGAAAAAAGGAAGTTACCACCTGAACAATGTGAAGAAATAATAGGGATATTGAAAGTCCGTTTTGAGAAAAATATGAATCGCCATAAAGGACTTGAATGGGCTAACGTACAAGCAAAACTAGAAAATAATACTGAAAAACTGTGGTCGCTTCATGAAATGGAAACAACTGGCGGCGAGCCGGATGTTATTGTTCATGATAAACAGGCGGACGAGTACATTTTTTATGATTGTTCAGCGGAAAGTCCTAAAGGACGCAGAAGTGTTTGCTACGACCGTGAAGCACTGGAGTCAAGGAAACAGCACAAACCAGAAAACAGCGCTATAGATATGGCTGCTGACATGGGTATTGAGATATTAACGGAAGAACAATACCGGGAGCTGCAGCAACTTGGAAATTTCGATACGAAAACATCGAGCTGGGTGAAAACACCTGCTAATATCAGAAAACTCGGTGGGGCCATCTTTTGTGATCGGCGCTACGACACTGTCTTTGTGTACCACAATGGAGCAGAATCCTACTATGCTGCCAGGGGCTTCCGTGGCTCGGTGAGAATCTAAATTTTTAGTATGAAACGCTGCCCGTTGAAAGGACGTATGGGGAGTTCTGTTTGCTACTTGTAAGAAAAGATTAAAACAGATAAGACAGTGAGTAAAGAGCCTCTCCATAAGGAAAGGCTCTTGATTATTAATAAAAACAACTTAAAGAATTTGAACCAAGACGGTTTTATTTTAAAATTAATTAAATACGAGTTACCTGCCAGTCAATTGCTTATAAACCTATATGATGTTTCCCAAACCGAACGAGAGAGTACATATCCTGTTCTAGAAATGCATGGTTGATGGCAATATTTTTAAAAAGACTACGTACACAATCTGACAAGGTTAAAAACTGTATAAGGAGGCGTTATCATGGCCCGAGTTTTATTTATAAATGGCGGATCGGAAGGACATGTCAATCCAACGATTGGAGTGGTGCAAGAGCTGGTAACGCGCGGCGAAGAAGTCGTGTATTTTACAATCGAGGATTTTCGTGAGCGAATGGAGAAAACGGGGGCGACAGTGAGGACCTTTGATGTTCAGGAATTTTTAAAAGCCTTTCTCTCAGGGGGGAGAAATAATGTACTCGAAAGAATCAATGGTCTTTTGCATACGGCAGATATTATGATTCCTAGCGTTCTGGAGAATATCAAAGGAGAGCCATTTGATTACATCATTCACGATTCAATGTTTGGCTGTGGGCGATTACTTGCTCAAATCCTTAAGCTTCCTGCCGTCAATTCTTGTACTTCGTTTGCGCAGTCTAAAAGCTCATTTGATAACATGTTCAAACAGCTTTCTAAAAATATTCCTGCAGAAACATTCGATGAAAACATAAGGCTGACGAAACTCGTGAAGGAGAAATATGGGGTAGAAATCCATTCGTGTTATGAAGTCTTTTGTAATCCCGCACCACTTACAATTGTATATACCACCAGGGAGTTACAACCTTTTGAAGAGGAATACGACCAAACGTATAAATTTGTTGGGCCATCCATCACTTCAAGAAAGACGCATGAAAGCTTTGATTTTACTTCAATCAAGGGAAAAAGCCCAATTTACATATCCTTGGGTACTGTCTTTAATCAAGCAATTGATTTTTATAAGCTTTGTTTTGAGGCATTTGGAAACACGGAACATACTGTGGTCATGTCGATTGGGGAAAAAGTTCACCAATCTGATTTGGGAACGATACCTGAAAACTTCATTGTGAAAAATTATGTTCCACAAACGGAGGTGCTGAAATACACGAAATTATTTATTACACATGGCGGAATGAACAGTGTCCACGAAGGCCTTTATTATGGGGTTCCGCTCATTGTAATCCCACAAAGCGCGGATCAGCCGGTCATTGCCGGTCAAGTTGCCAATATCGGAACTGGTATTCAATTACAAATGCAAGACTTGACCGCAAATCTGCTGCGTGAATCCGCAGACCAAGTGTTGAACCATCCATCATTCCATCAAGCTGCGGCAAGGATGAAAGAATCATTGCAAAAATCGGCTGGGTATCAGCAGGCTGTTGATGAGATTTTTGAATTTAAAAGACACTATAACATCTAAACGAATATTGTGGTCAGTCCCCACTCAGCCATTCAATATAGAGATTGGTGAAAATTTACAGAAGAGCGTTTATCTCCTCAGCTTAAAGGGTATTGGTTAGTAAAACCTTTTAAAGGAGGGAGAATTTATGAAATTGAATGTAAAATGTAATGTTGAAAATTGTAAATATTGGGCTGAGGGTGATCAATGTGTTGCTGATTCTATTTATGTGATAGGCCTTCATGGCGAAGTGGCTGCTGATGTAGAGGATACAGCATGTAAAACGTTTGTAGAGAGGAAATAAAATCAGAATAATTTTGCTGACTGGACGGCTGCGTGCTCGTCCAGTTTTATTACAAACCAATCGTTTGATTTAAAATGCAAGGAATCATTAAATACCCCACATTGAAAGAAATCGGCTGAATTGGATATAATTAAGCTTATTGGTCGATTTCTTAACAGGAGGTAATAAAAAATGGCATTCACATCTAAAAACATCTTTATCAATTTATCGGTACAAGACGTGGGCAAGTCCACCAATTTTTTCAAGGAGCTAGGTTTTGAGTTCAACCCACAATTCTCCGATGAGACCACATCTTGTATGATCATTAGCGACAATATCTACGCTATGATTATGATTGAAGAACGCTTCAAAGGGTTTAGTAAGAAAGAAATTGTGGATACGACTACTTCCGCCGAAGCAATTTTCTGCTTATCAGCTAAGAGCCGGAATCAAGTGGATGAGTTAGTAAATAAGGCATTGGCATCTGGCGGTAAATCTTTTAGTGACCCTCAAGATCATGGATTTATGTACATATGGGGTTTTCAGGATGTAGACGGCCATTTATGGGAGATTGCTTACATGGATGAAAGTGCAATGAATTTGAAATAAAAAATTACGCCCATAAATCAGAAAACAGAACGGCTTTCGGTCTATGTTTGATGTCAAGATTCATAACAAAAAGTAAAGGTAGCAAAGGGTACTCCAAAGTTAAAAAAATGAATACTGAAAATGTTAGTTAAGTAATTGCCTAAGTAGCTGCGCCAGTAGCTATTTTTTTCTTTATAAATACAACGCTTATATGAGTTAAATAAATTTTTCTTGGATAAGAATTTTTGTTAGGTTTATAAAAAGGAGATTAGCTAAATATGAAAGCTTTAAAAATAAGCAAAGAAAGGCAAGAGGACAGTGTAAAATATGCACAACAGCATTTAGCTAATGAAAGAACATATCTGGCGTGGATTCGGACTGCTATTTCTATTATAGGTGTCGGTTTTTTAACCACTTCGTTACATTTTACTATTAAGCTCAGTTCCAATGCTGCAATTAATACTTTGGCGATATTTCTAGGAATCTTCGCTTGTTTAGTTGGTTTTACAACTGCTATCTTTTCAACCATACATTACACAAGGAAAAGAAGGGAAATCCAGAATGGATTTTTTACTCCGTCTAACTATTCTATAATATTTGTTTCTATTTTATTTTCACTTCTGGTTTTTTTGATTTTTATGTATCTTTCTTTCTTATTATTTTAGTCATAAACAGGGTACGGAATCTTATCTAATAAAATAAAAGCGGCCGTTTCCATTTGCTGTTGAATTTGTGCAAAAAAGTGTCTGCGACTTTAAGAAATACCGGCAATGTAATTTGTTTGACATTATACCCTTATAGGTATAATGTCAAAGTATGTATTCATACCCTATTGGGTAATAGGGAAATTAGTAAGGGGGTTTTATAATGCCCGATAAAGAAAAACAAATCAAAGATTGTTCGACAACTGGTTCTTGAGGAATCAGCCGGCCAAAAGTTTCTGGAGATGGAAAAAAGGTTAAACGACCGTTTCCACTATGACCAGGAACGCTTGTATGGCTCCTGGCAGGAGTCATTTACCTGATTTATAAAGCTTTTAGTTGATTTTTTAACTTTCCTAAAGAAGAAAGGGGGGAGCCGGTAATAGAGGTTATCCAAATTGGTTCTTTCACCATTATGATGAAATGGATTGTTCTTGGTTTCGCCATTGTGATCGGATTTATTTTTCTGAAACTATGGATGCTGCGTTCACAAAAAGAAGAATCTGGTAAAAAATTATTCGATTTAGCATTAAACAGTGTTTTTTGGGGCTTTCTGATTTGGAAAGGCAGTTTGCTGTTACTGGAGCCGAAATTAATTATTGAAAGTCCAATGTCGTTATTGTATTTTACAGGAGGAACGAACGGATTCATTTTAGGAACGCTCGGTGCATTCATTTATTTCTTTGTTAAAGCCAGAAAATTAAGGATAACAAACCTCATAATTCTGCAGTCCACGGTTGTTTTTGCTTTTGCCGTCATGAGTGGGTATTTTTTAGTTAACCTCTTCTTGAATCCTGATAAGCCGAAAGTGAATACAGCCGGCACAAAGACAGTAGAAATTGGTCTCCAAGAAGGTAATAAAGCACCTGATTTTCAATTAAAGACGTTAAACGGCACTGACGTTAAACTGTCTGATTTGCAAGGGAAAAAGGTCATTTTAAATTTCTGGGCAACCTGGTGTCCGCCCTGTAAAGCAGAAATCCCGCACATGCAGGATTTTTATGAATCAAGAGACAAAACCAAAGTGGAAATACTCGCCATCAACTTAACCACATCAGAGAAAAATCCGGGAAATGTAAAGAAATTCGTGAAAGATAAAAACGTAACTTTTCCTGTTTTACTCGACAATGATGGGAATATAGGCGACCAATATCAAGCGATTACAATTCCAACAAGTTATCTGATTGATTCCCAAGGGATTGTTCGCAAGAAAATAGTCGGGCCAATGGATAAAGATATGATAAACCAATTAATAGAAAATGTTGATTGAAGGCAATATTAACAGAAGCTATAAAAAAGGCAATGGAGGGTCTAAAATGGTCAAAGTAACACATGCTGCAATTTCAGCTATTACAAGCGAAGTTCAAGATGTCATCGATGAGGGTAAAAAGCCGCTGATCCGCTTTTCAATGGGCATTGGTTGAGGGGGCCCGCAGCTTCGTCTGACTCTGGAAGAGTCGGCTTTAGAAAATGATGAAATCACTGAGCAGGATGGAATCTGCTTTTTAGTAAATGAAAGAGATCAGGTATATTTTAATAATGTAAAGATTGACTATGTAAAGTCATTATTCGGGGGCGGACAGTTTACCGTGCTTCGTGTTTGAGTGAAAGGGCTATTTTAGCCCTTTTTTTACATCATTCATTATGGCGAAAAGGAGAATCCTATGAACAATCACTGGAATAATCGCTTTCAAGATAAAAATTATGTTTATGGAACAGAGCCAAATGTGTTCATATCCGAAATGCAGAAAAAACTTCAATTAGCTGGAGATGCTTTGGCCATTGCTGAAGGCGAAGGCCGGAATGCCGTTTTTTTAGCTGAACAAGGAATGACGGTGGCTGCTTGGGATTTTGCCGAATCTGGACTGCTAAAAACGAAGAAGCTTGCTGAGAACAAAGGGGTAACTGTGCAAACAGAGCTTGTCGATTTAAACGAAGCAGTCTGGGAAACAGATAGATGGGATGAAATTGTTTGTGTTTTTGGACACTTTCCAAAGGAAACACGTAATAAAACACTTGAAGGAGTAAAAAAGGCAGTAAAACCCGGGGGTTATTTTGTGACAGAAGTATATTCGATTCATCAACTTCCCTATAAAAGCGGGGGACCCAGAGATATCGACTTCCTTTATACTCCGGAAGACTTCCTGCAAACATTTTCGGATTGTTCATTTCTTCATGGGTGAAGCTATTCGACATGAGGGAGAATTGCATACCGGCTTGGCACATGTTATTCAATTTGCTGGCCAAAAACCGGAATAAATCACTTACAGAGAATTAACAAGAGGACTGGTCGGCGTATAACTATAATAAGAATAATGAAGTTACTTCGAAAACATTGAGCTGCCTGTGAGAAAGTTCCGGGCAGCTTTTTAGTATGAAAATTCATTGGGAACATCCCCCTTAACAAACACAATGTTGAAAAAATAGCAGCATGTCTATTATACTAGAAAAAATTGGATAGAATAAGCAAATCGAAAAGAGTATAAACAAAGAAAGAGAATGGTAAAGGGGGGAAACACAGTTATGATCCCAGCAAAAATAGATCCAATATCAATCACTCCAATTAGAGAAAAAGGCGTGGAGTCTATCCTCGATTGGTTCGAACGGCATAAACAAACGTTCTATATACTTGGATGGTCCTATCTGAGTAATCAGCAGCAAATGGAAGAGCTTTTTTACCAGTCTATTGTTAAAATCCACAAGGAGTTACCCCGATTTAAAAGTGAAACATCATTCGAAACGTGGGTTACGTCCATTTTTATACATATCTGCCGGGAGATTGCTAATGATAGCAGTTTACAAGCTTCAGAGGAAAGTGAACAACAGAAGAATTTATTTAAAGCACTTGATCAATTAAAAGAGTACGAGAAAGAAGCGATCGTCCTTACATATGTAAAAGGACTCTCTCATGGGGAAACGGCACAACTTCTTCAGGTTTCAGTGGAAAAGATAAAAGAGCTTTTGTTTTCCGGAATCCAGTTAATTAAAAAAGAAATGGGGTTCGGATTACCCTTCAATGGCTGTAAGGAGTATCATAAGGATTATATCGATTACTTAGAGAAAACCCTGGATCGGTCGAAAAAGATTGGATTTGAGAAACATATTTATCATTGCCAAAACTGTCAGGAGGATTTGGCAACCTTCCAGGATGTCATGTTAACCATGTTAAATCTTACTGAAAAGATGGAGGATTTCCATGTGCCAGCTGACTTCATGGAGAACGTTAAAGCCAGGCTGGCAGAAAAGGAAAAGCACAGACAACTGAAGAACAAGAAACGAAAAAGAATCGGGATTTTATTTGCAAGCATTTTCGCATTAATAGCGGGTATAGAGGTCTTAACAGGGGCTTTTACCAACCTCTACTATACATGGACAGAAGAGGATCAAGAGTTGCGTGCCTTCCTGCAACAGGAGCTGGGTGAGAGGCTGAACCTGGAAGCGGAAAGCGATGGAGTGAAAATTAAGATCAAGAGCGCGATTGCTGATGATGTTCAGACGCTTATTTTTTATGAAATAAAAGATACAGCTGCAGACAATCAATATATGATAGATTTTCATGAGGGAATTTCTGTGGAGAACGAATATGAAATTATGAACAGTAACGCAAATCAAATGTACTATCCTCCTGACCTTAAAACGGCTGAAAATAATAAAGAAAAGAACGTGTATCAAGGGAAGATTAGTCTGCTGCCGCTCTCCAAGGAAAAAGGGACAATCAAACTTAAGATCACAAAGCTTCAGAAAATGATTGGTGATCCCACTGACCGAAATAGTTTGAGAGCTTACGAGAACATGGAATATGGAACAGGGGAGTGGAGCTTCGAGATCCCTGTAACAAAACAGCCCTCTATTGAATATGCATTGGATGATGAAACAGAAGTCGAGGGGGTCCCGATTCGATTTGATAAATTAACGATTGCTCCAACAGCGACGATTCTGCAATATAGTATTAATCATGCCCAGTCAGGAAAACGGATTAATTTTCTCAATTTTGACAATCTAGAAGTGAACAATAAGAAAGTAAAAGCGGATTTGTATGGCAACTCTTTTTTAGAGTCACCTCTAGACATGAATTGGAGCTCTTTTCAAGCACATTTTAATCCTCTTTTTGGAGAAAAGCCAAAAGAGGTTAACGTTCAATTCGGATCAATCTATTTAACTATTGAGGACCCAAAAACCATTATACTCGATGCTGCTCAGGAATATCCCCAAACCTTTGAATATTCAGGAAGTACAATCTCTATCGACAAGGTGGAAGTTGGACTGCCTTCCAAAGTTGTCATCAGCAATCATAATATTGAGAAACGGGCATATGAGTCGCTTCAATTCAACATTATGGGTGAAGGGGAGAATGCAACTACCTCAATGGAGATGAATTCTGAAGGAGTGCTCGTCGATAAAAACGGGACTGAATACAATATGGATATAAACCCTGTCCCGTATGAGGAAATCGAGCAGCCCCGTTATTTGCTTACTGTTCAAGGTTTGGAGTTACGCAGTGACAATGCTGGAGAGAAAGTGATTCCGACAAGACTGGAGATTTACGGATATAATACAACGAAGTATTTGGATGATGTTGTGAAGATTTCGTTGGAATAAATAAACTAGTTCTAAACCGACCCTGATTTCGTTAAAAAATCTTTAGCGAATTCTGGGTCTTTTCATATCCAAACCTTGCCGCTCCAGTCTTTCTTCGATTTTGTCTTTTTCAAAGCTTAGCAAATCTTTATTATTAATACAAAAAAATGTAAAAAAACAGGCGCCTGTATTTGTTGCATATTCGTTGTTAATGTTACTTAATTTATGTTATTATCGAGTTATGTAACATGTTCTAGGAGGCTTCCTATGGAGTTTGTTAATCCTATTAGAGATATAGAAAATATCAATGCTATAAAGGATATATTAAGGAAACATTCACAAAGAGATTTATTACTTTTTGTTTTTGGAATTAATACGGGAATTAGAGTAAGTGATTTACTTTCAATAAAGGTTACTGATATATGGGACGGAGAGAGAGTAAGGGAGTTTTTATATTTAAGGGATGAGAAAAGTGACGTAACAAGTGCTCACTATATTAATCATGTCGTTCAAGGTGAGTTAGAGAAATATTTATCTATTCATGATTTTAATGAAAGTGATTATCTGTTTAGATCAAAAAAGAGTAATCAACCGATTACTCGACAGCAGGCTTATCGAATTATTCATAATGCTGCAAAAGAGGTTGGGATACCAGATAATATAGGTATGCATACGCTGAGAAAAACATTTGGGTATCACGCATACCGAAAGGGGATCGCGATTTCCATTTTAATGAGAATTTATCATCATCACTCCCCTTCTGAAACATTAAAGTATATAGGAATAGATAAACATGATAAGCACCTTGTTAAAGTAGATGTGAATTTATGAGCATATTAAAGAGAATTAAAAAACCTCCACTATATTGTGGAGGAGGCAACTCTTATAAGTAATCATCATCAGAAGATAAGTTTGTATCCATTTGAACATTTGTTAAGTCTTTAACAATATCATCATTCACTTGAACTTGTAATGTTTCCTTGTCTTTCATAAATTTGAAGATACCGTTATTAAAGTCAGTTCCAAATTCCTTAAAGAAAATCCCTTCAAATACTATATCCTTTGTGTGTTTAAAGACAAGGAGGTAGTGATCTTGCTCCTTAACCAGATATGCACGTACACCTTTTTCAAAATGTCTATCAGGATTTTTTAGATAACGAGATACAGAAATGATATGAAGATCAACAAATGGAATTTCACGTAATAAGGAGTTAATAATAGACCCCTTCGCAATTTGTTCCCAACGACTTTGAGCAGTTTGACCGAGAATAATCTGCGTAATATTCTTTTCTCTTGCAACCTCTGCAATCACTTTTGAGATTGGTCTTTTTTCATTATCCTTAATAATAAATGCTTCAGCACTATGCTGGTCAGCTAATTGTTTCCATCTGGAAATATAATTCGTCTTTTCTGCATCCAAATCATCAAATGGTGCAGGGTCGACGGTAAGGATATAAAGAGGACAATCAAGCATATTAGCAATTTTACAGCCACGTTGAATGAGACGTTCACCATTGGGACCATAATATACACATACAAGGATGCTTTCATCCATACGTTCTTTTATTTTCTTCATTATTAGTTCACCTCGCAATGGCTGTGAATTAACTACAAATTAATAACATAATTGAATAAACTATGTATGACTATACCCCATGGTGTCCTATCAGTCAATTTAATTAATAACTCTATACTATTACTGTATACCACAATAAAAGGAGGGGACCCGATGTCTTGGTTACACATGATGATTTTACTACCATTTATCTTTGCACTAGTGGTGCCGTACGTATATAAGAAATTCAACCCGCGCTTTCATACGGGGTGGTTTGTCCTCGTAATACCGTTGGTGATATTTATTCACCTTTTAACCTTTATTCCCCAAATTTCTCTAGGAAATTCAGTCACTTCAACTGTTCCGTGGCTTCCGTCTTATCATATTAACTTTACGACGTATGTTGATGGGTTAAGTCTTGTTTTTGGACTATTAATTGCAGGAATTGGCGCACTGGTCATCCTCTATTCCATTTACTATATGTCAAAGCATCGCGAAGCACTTCATAATTTTTATGTGTATTTGCTGTTGTTTATGGGAGCGATGCTTGGTCTAGTCTTTTCTGATAATATTTTTGTTCTCTATGTTTTCTGGGAAACGACCAGTGTATCGTCTTTCTTATTAATTGCCTACTGGTATGAACGTGAAAAATCTCGGTATGGTGCTCAAAAATCGCTCTTGATTACCATATTTGGCGGGCTTGCGATGCTAGCAGGTTTCATTATGCTTTCATTGATGACGGATACGAATAGTATTCGTGAAATGATCCGTAATACAGTCGGGATTCCATCCCATTCATTGTTTATTCCAGCGATGATTTTAGTGTTAATCGGAGCATTTACAAAGTCAGCGCAGTTTCCATTCAGTATATGGTTACCGGATGCGATGGAGGCACCTACTCCAATTAGCGCTTATTTACATTCGGCCACAATGGTGAAAGCAGGTATCTATTTAGTTGCCCGTTTTACCCCGATTTTCGGTGGTACAGCTGAATGGTTTTGGCTGGTATCCGGAGTAGGAATCATAACTTTATTATATGGATCCGTGAATGCAGTGAGGCAAACAGATTTAAAGGCGTTGCTGGCCTATTCGACCATTAGCCAATTAGGATTAATTATGAGCCTTCTTGGATTAGGTTCTGCTGCATTGTATTACGGGATTGGAAATGATTCCTCTGTATATGCTGCAACAATATTTGCGGCCATATTCCACTTGGTCAATCATTCTACATTTAAAGGCTGTCTGTTTATGGTAGTTGGGATTATTGACCATGAACATGCAATGTGTGGATATATGCAGGCTGGGGGATTGATACTATCTGATGCCAATAACCTTTACCCTTACTGTGATCGGCAGTTTTGCCATGGCAGGTTTTTCATTTAATGGCTTTTTAAGCAAGGAGTCTTCATAGTGGTAGTAAATGCTTCAACACTACTGTGTTTAATGCTACTATATTGGACTTGCGATACCAATAATTGCCTGGGTTGCGAGTGTGTTTACGTTTGTACAGCACGTAAGCTTTGTATTTAAAACATTTAGAGGGGAAAAATAAGCCTGAAAAACTAGGTAAGGTTGTGCATGAGCCGCCGATCGGACGTTGGTTTCCCCGTTTGTTCTCGGTTCTCTTGTCATTATTATATTCTTTTTTCCAAATGTACTGTCAAAATATCTTTTAAAACCGGCTTGGTATGCTGTATTGCCAACGCTTGCTAATGCAGGGGAACTGAAAGTGAAAATAAGTCCCTGCACAAAATGGCTGGTGAATACGGAGCTGTTTATGACCATTGGAGTCATCATCATTGGCACTTTGTTGTACATTTATTTAAGAAAATGGTATCGAGTATATCGTTTCTATCAGAAAAAAGCCCAAATGTTAAATAATCTATATAATTTCAGTTTAGAAAGAATGGAGAATATATCGGGATCACTAACAAATAAATATATGACGGGGTTTATCCGCGATTATTTTTTTAGATATATATTTGCGTTTATCATAGTTGTTGTTGGCGGTGCGATGTGCCATTCCATGCATTTTCTGTTTGACCCCTCTAATGATGCACCAGTTAATCTTTTTGAAACGGGGTTAGTGGTTGCTATTATCGCTGCTTTAACCGTTCTCGTTTCAAAAAAACAGGCTGACCGCCATCGTTGCTGTTGGGGCACTGGGCTTTCTTGTTTCTTCTTTTCTTCTATTTCGAGCGCCTGATTTGGCCCTTACCCAATTGGTTGTAGAGACGGTTACAACGGCCCTTTTCTGGTCGTGTTTATCATTGGCCTTAGCAGTTGCGGAAGGAAATCAGTCGTGTACGGTTTAAGCAGTCAATGCGCTCATCTCCATGAAGCGGCGCACGAAAACGCGAAAGCGTTTCACGATAAATGCGAAAACGCCTATCTAGGTTGTTGGGTTTCTGGTTAAATACGGCTTTGGCTCATAACTGAACGAAGGAGCC
>NZ_JBMPZU010000018.1:0-44379 GCF_049463095.1 Neobacillus sp. 19
CCGCGGCATCCGCGGCAATATTTGTTTCTTAGGAGGGGTTATTTCAAATTTTGTCGAATTACATTAAATTGAAATAATATTTTTTGGAGGCAAAAGATGATCAATACTCTTCAGGAACCAATTAAATTACCAAGCAGTTTGCGCGGACGCAGCATTCATCATCACATCATACCCACGGTTTGTAATTTAAAAAATATGATAAACAAATTGGATTCCGTTCAAGGTGATTACGCCCAATTAAAACAATGGGAAAAGAGGAGTTATCAGGCCTATCAAATTGACAAAATTAAACTAGCAATCTTATTCGCAACCGATGAACAAAGAAAATCCTTAATTAAACAACATATTCTTAACGGAAGCCCAAATGAATTTGGCGCAAGCTGCATCGATATTTACTTAGTAGCCTATGTTGCTGAAACCTTTGGACCGGGTAAAACGGTCTTTTTTGATTACATAATGAAAAGCGGTATTTCAGAAAAGGTAAATACTGCTCAAGCTATTTGGCAAGTGGGCAAGGGTGACGGTGTATATCTTGAAATACTGAATAATGACGGAACTATCCGGGATTGGGTCTTTTTTGCAAAATGGATCAAAGGGAATCAGTACTAAGCTAATGACAATTCCCTGAACCACCATTATGGAGGTTGTAAGATAAAGAATGTACATTTCTGAAAAAAGAGGTGCCACAAATGGATTTCTTGTTTAAAAAGAAAGAACCAATTTGGATCAATATTGATATCCCCACGAAGATATATTAAGAACCTGATAACTGATAATAAAGTTATTCCATGAAAGGGCCAAATTCTTGAATAACACTTACATTTTAATATTATGTAGAGGTGGAGTTTGTGAATGTTTTCACTTAAACTCCCTCAGTTTAATACTATTCTCTCCCGAATACTCGCTTATTCGCAGGATTTCATGTACCTTGATATTTTGTAACGATAGAATATAGGGGGTCAGATCCATTAATAGCTTCGTGGAGGCATAGTGAAATAGAGGAGTATAATCAAACTCCATATTTTACCATATAATGTACATGCTCCACGCCGCCCCTGGTGGCTTTCCCTCCCATGTCTCAACGGGTCATTTGCCCTTTCATTCCTTCGTTATGCCTATCCAAGGGGTGGAGGCCAGTTTTGCTAACGGAATGGGTCTGTGCCCTTTTGTTTAAGTAATCTGGTACTCCGTACATATTTGAAATCCTACGAATAAGCCAATACTCGATTTTGTTTACACGATAGATTTACTTTTTCATAGTCCTTATTGAGAATGGGTTATATTCTAAAATTCCATACAAACTAAGCTGCCATAGGTATTATTGTTTGAAGCTTTTCAGAATTATAGGATTCATTTCTTCGAGCCATTCCTACAAAAATTCTAGCTAACTTACCAATCAATTTCATAATTGATTTCATTTTCTTCATTTTTTTAACCTTAACATTATGGGTGTGGATTGCTTTGAATTCTGGATTGTTCATCTCAAGGCTCATTGTAGCTAAGTAAAGGAATCGCCGTAGCCTTGACCTTCCACGTTTTGATAAAACAATTTGCCCTTTCCACTTCCCAGAACTAGCTTCAGCGAGGTGTAATCCTGCATGTCGAAGTAGCGAATTACCATGAGAAAATCCACTAATATCTCCAGCTTCACCTAATATGCCCGCTAGGGAAATTTCACTAATTCCTTTAATGGTAAGCAACTTTTTAGCATATGGGATTTTATTCAATACATCTGTAACTTGCCTTTCAACTCTTTCGAGTTGTATGACTGCTAAATCATATTCCTCAAGTAATTGTTCCAAATGAAATTTATAAGCATCAAGTGCCTGTTTTGATCCGATAGATTTCCTGGCAACCTGAATAAGAAGTTGTGCCTTTTTTAATCCAGGTTGCCTCTTCATCAGGGATTTCCAACTCATCATAATCTCATGAGGCTGCTTAGTGGCCAATTCCACGGGAGTTGGAAATAGGCGAAGAGTGGCGATTGCCCCTTTAGCAGTAATGTCTTTAAAGACTTGACGGAGTTCTGGAAAGACAATATCTACCCAACGATTTAATTGATTGATAGAACTAACAAGTCGTTTAACCACTACATCACGGTTAGACATAAGAACCCTTAGTTTTTCAAAAGTTTCTGATGCGTATCTAACCTCAGAGTAGTAACCGTTCTTTACCATATCAGCTATAACTAAGGCATCTTTTTTATCACTCTTTGACTGAGTATTATCACGGTTTTCTTTATTCCTTTTTACTAAATGCGGATTTACTGTTACTACCTCAAGATGTTGTTTAAAAAGCCATTTTGAAAGATTAATCCAGTAGTGTCCAGTTGGTTCCATCCCAACAATTGCTTGATCTAGTTGGTTTAATTTTTGAAGATTTTTAATCCATTTTAGTAAACTAGCAAAACCTTCTTCATTATTTTTAAATGTAAGTGGATCACCGACTACAATTCCACGGAAATTTACGGCTCTGGCAACGTGAAATTGTTGAGCAATATCCACGCCAACAACAAGATGTTTAACGGAAATTCTTTCTATTAGTTGATTTTGTTTGTTCTGCATTTTAAACTTCATAGTAGGGTTCCTCCTAAAGTTGTGAGTTAGAGTGGTGTCTATACTCATATATTACTGAGGAGCCCTATTTTTTTCAAAGCCGAAAAATAACGATCTACAGGAATGCTAATGGAGCAGGATAGTTCAACAAGAAGTGGTAAAATCCTATATAAGGCATTGTTTTAGTTGGGGGTAACGAAAGTGGAGAATTTAAACAAAGAACTACTTATTTCAGAGATAAGGGATTTAGGATATAGTATCTCTACAATTGAAGAATTGAAGAAAATAGATAATAAAAATAAAGATGTCATTCCGATTATACTACGGCACTTATCGCAAATTACCGAGTTTAATCATAAGGAGTTCTTGGTAAGGTGTCTGGGTGTAAAAGGGTTCAATTCTGCCTCCAGTCCGTTAATCAATGAATTTAAAAACTCGTCTAATAACACTTATAAATGGGCAATTGGCAATTCATTATCGTTAATTCTCGATAAAAGTTCATTAAATGACCTTTTAGAGATTGCAACAGATAAAAAACACGGTACGGCAAGACAAATGATTGTGGATGGACTAGGCAAATTTAAAGACAAAAAGGTAATTCCTGTTTTGGTGGGGCTATTAGAGGATAAAGATGTCCAAGGACACGCACTTTCAGCCCTTTCAAGATTTAAAGACCCTGAATTGATACCCTATATAAAGCCATTCGTTAATCACGAAATAACTTGGGTTAGAAATACTGCTAAAAGGGCAATAAACAAACTCGAAAAACTAAGCAATGAATAAATAATACTTATTGAGCTAACGGGGGCGATTGTTCAATAAGAGCAGTCGCTTTTTCTTGTTCCGCTAACGAATCAGGTTAGCTGAAGAGGTTATTTCGAAACTAGCAGAGAATTATTATGTATATTAATATGCAGGGAATGATCTTGATGAAGCAACACGTCTCAATTGAGGTTGATTTGAAAACTTTAGAAAACCGACAAAACGTTACTGGGAATATATACTTCGTTATTGACTACCATCGTTATTTTCCCGAAGAAGGATGGTCTGATTTTGTTGTTACTATATTAACCTGGTGGATAAATTCAATTAAAGGGTTAATGGTTTCTGATTTCGGAAGAACTTTTGAGTTTGATTTTATGGACGGCACCCCAATTGTTTTAGCTAAGAAGTTAGATAATGAAAATTTAGAATTACGCTTTTGCATAGATGAGGGAGCAAAACGCCAAGTAATTCTAACAGTAAATTGTTCAATTAAAGAAGTTAGAGATTCAATCCTATCTGTTTCAAAAAAAGTAATCAGGTCATTTGAAAGAGAAAAATGGAACAGGGAAGACATTGATGAACTTAAGGACTTAGTTTTATCCTTAGAACGATACCCATTTCCTTATTAAGCTAACGGGTGCCATAGAAAAAAAGAGGTGATTTTGCTTTGAGAAGCATTCCGAAAAAACAGGAAATATTACTCGATGAAGAAATTGATGAACTAGAGTTTATTAACATTATGAATAGCTTTTACAAGCAAGATTGTTATATTTATGCGATTATTCCTGAATATGAACAAGACCTATTAAATGAACTTTCAAATGACTTTATTGAAGTAAATAAATTCCCCTTACCACGTTCTTTCCCAAGAGAAATCGGTTATTTGGGCTACATTAAAGACAGCCAAAAACGATATGTTTACGAATTTTATTTACGGTCAACTACAATGGATTATTTGATTTTTTCCGAGACTGATGTATCAGGACAATTAAACAAATTAACCAAGAAGAATTGGGACATTTACAAATTATTTCAATTTTATAAAGTTCCTCATATAACCATTGGTCCAGATGGTCAATGGCTAAATATAGTTCAGTATTGAGTAGTTCCTTCTTCAACTAACTGGTGCAAGAGTTGAAGATCGGAGCTGTCATTTTGGCAGCTTTTCTTATTCGACTAACTGGCAGGTTAGCACAAGAAGGATATTTTATTACTAATCTTGAATACATAATAAAGTGCTGATTTTTGGGGGATTGTTATGATTGATAATCGACATTTAAAAGAGTTTGAACACGAAATAGATGAGTCTTTGCAAGGAATCTCCGATACATCAATCTTACTGAATTTCCAACAAGCTATTGTCAGTTTGTATCCCCACCTAATTCCAATATCTGCTTTCGCCCATGACTCTTGGGATGATATTGTAATGCCATTATTTTATGAGATGGTTTACAATACTTTTTCTTTTAAATACGGGATTGATATTAATTGGAATGAAACCCATACGTATATGTTTACTTTAAGATGCTATAAAGGGATACACCATATTGAATGCATTCCGAAACATCCTATATTCAAAGCTCTGGTAAACTGTGAGTGGATTGAGCTGGATAAAAACAATTTGGAGGAAAAAGTGTTTGTTTTTAAATCATTTGGGGATGGGAAACATTTTTTAACTGGTGGACTGGATATTGAGGAGGCTTACAATGTAAGGTTTAATCTTGTTGAGATTGATATTGTTTCAACATTAACGGGTTATCCTTCTAAGACAAGTGTATTTATTCATAAAGACGATTTAGACTTTGAGTTTGTCGCTGAAACATATGACAAGGATATACAAAGTTAATTTCTTTTTGAACTAATGGGTGCAATAATTGAGGACGGGATGGCAGCGGCGATCCCGTTTTCTTATTGTGCTAAACCAGCTAATAGTTTGTCAATATTTTTCAATAAAAAATATAATAATCTCATGCTATACTAAAAAAGTGCATGCCAAATAACCTCCCTTTAGTCCACTTTTGGAAGGTTTTGTACTATTTAGTTTAATTTAGGATCTACGCTATATCTTGGAAAGTCGTTTTGCTTTTTAAAAGGGCAAATATCCAGTGTAAGAGCTTATTTACACAAGCAATAACAGCTACTTTAAAGGGTTTTCCTTCTTCACGTTTTTTATCATAGAACTCTCGTAATTTCCTATTTCGAGGAATAATTTCATCGCTTGTTTTGCTCTTACGACAGTCACGAATCGCACAACGAACAGCCATATATAATGCGTGACGAAGCCTACTGGATCCTCTTTTGGTGATTCTGTTTTTGGTGGCTGTAAACTTACCAGATTCGAATACACTAGGATCAACTCCAGCGAAAGCTACGAGCTTTTTAGGATCAGTAAATTGATCTATCTCCCCAATTTCTGAAATGATCGTTGCAGCGATCTTTTCACCGATACCAGGGATAGATTTGATAATATTATATTCTTCAACTTCTTTTGCGAGGGCATCTATCTCTGACTCTAACTTGGATAGGTGCTCTTTGTATTGAAGAATGATGTTTATATACATACCAAGACTCAAAATATGACTCTGATACAAAATCTTTTCAAACGGATTTCGGTCTGCGGCAGCTTTGAGCTGAATAGCTTTTTCATTAGCCCATCTGTATGAACGGCTTTTACATAATTGAGCGATTTTGTCAGCTATGGTTTCAACACTTGCCTCTAATATATCTTCAGATGAGGGAAACTCTGAAAGAGTTAACAGTGATACTACTGAATATAAGTCGCCAAAAACCCCTCTATATTCAGGAAAGACCTGGTCCAGAATGGATTGGAATTGTAGCTTTGTTTGGATTAATACCCCAGTTATATTCTCGTGCTGTCTGGTAAGATTTCGAAGGTTTAATAGCTGCACACCCCGCTTCTTATACGGCTCTAAATCCTCCTTATAAAACAGCTCGCAGAGATGGTAAGCATCTATCGCATCTGTCTTTACTTTTTGAAGACTTGAACTCTTAGCCTTATAAGAAATCAATGGATTAATGATTATCAATAAATACCCACGGTCCTCCAAGTATTGAAAAACAGAGGAATGATAATGTCCTGTCGCTTCTAGAACAATAGGTGGTTTCTTACCAGTTTCTCTCTTAACCACCTCCAGAAACTCTACAAGTAAATCAAGACCTTCTTTAGTATGAGAAACTTTAAAACTCTTACGATATGGTTTGCCTTTATCTAAAAATGCCTGAACTTGACTTTCCCCTTTTGAAACATCCAGACCAATTACTGGATTCATTCTAAAATCTCCTCCTAAACTAGTAATTTGCCAGTAACCCCTAATCCTCCATGCAGTATCACAGCTTCGCTTGTTATACGAGATCTAAGTCCCAACCAGCCTCAATCATGTTTCTACAAGTAGGGGGCGAACCGTTTAGCTGACGGGGTCAAAGCCCCACGGGCAGTTACGTTCTACCCTGGCTACTGATATAATAAGACCAAAATAAATAAGGTCAACCAGAAATATTTAGCATTCTGGTTAACCTTATAATACGAATGATGCAGGTTAGTTTAACAAGAAAAGTTTTCTAAAATAGACGAGAATATGAAAATATGTAAGAACTGCAATCAAAACCACTAGAAAAATTTCTATATTATGACTTCCTAAAAATAAATATGAGCCGAAAAATCCCGCAGCTACCATATACATAAATAATTGAATTAAATACACTCTGCTAGATTGGTTTAATTTAAATTTTTTTATTATGAAATCAATGAGAAAAGTAACTGGAATACCAACAATGATATAGATTGGTATTTCATAAAGTGCGATACTAAAAACATCCCCACCAAATGAATAATATTGGTAATACTCCCTTTTGTCGTTTTCGGTCATTATTAACAGGAAATAAAGATTGCTTAAAAGTGCAGACAATGGTGAAGAAATTAAAACGACGGAAAGAATAACTAATAATTTTTTCATATTAACACCCCTTATAATGAAAATACCATTTGCCTTTGGTGGTGTCTATAAGTTCTTCCTCAACTAACGATGCAGGTTAGTGTAATAAGATTTGTGGTAACTTTTATGAAGAATGCGGTTACAAATTTAGTATTAAAATTTTTTTGGAAAGGAGGTGGCTATACTGAAAAAAATTTTAAAGATAAATTTTTATACTCATTTAGTGGCATTCATCTTAATATTTGGGATTTTACTTTGGTTTCACTATTCTTGGGAGATAGCATCATTAAATTCAATAGCTGTAGTTATTGTTAATGTCTTTTTAGAAAAGCCTTTACAGATAATCAATAGAAATCGTAAAAGATATTTTCCAAGGTTTCTGTGGATTATAATATTCGTTATTATTTTTTCTATTTTAAATACAAGCAATCTTTCCAAAATAGAATTACTTTGGATTTATGTTTTGGTATTGTATGTATTAAACATTATTTTTCCTGTGAAACCTGGAACTTGAGTAGAATTCCATTAAGCTAATTCTGGACAAGAGCGGAACAAAGGGTTGGCTATCGACAGTCCCTTTTCTTATTGAACAAACGGGTGCTTTAGTAAAAAATATAAAAAGGTGATCTAATAATGAGTATAAAAGTTAAACTAAAAGATATTATTGAGGAAATGGAAATACAGTTTGAAGAATCACGTTCTTCACTAAATATTAAAACAGGTGAAATAGTGATAGTGACCTCGGAGGACCTGAGAGCTGCTGAGGACGAACAACCATTTGATCATTTACCCGAATGGGAACGTGAAAATAGAATGCTGGCAATTGATATTGTGGAAAACTTTGAAAATTATATAGGTTTACCTACTAAATATGATGTGAATGAATATGAGATAATAGAAAACTTTTGCCGAACAGTGAGTGATCAACGAAAGCAGGATTCTTTATCTAAGGCAATTAAGGGAAAGGGTGCCTTTAGAAGATTTAAGGACAAAATTATAGATTATGGATTAGAAGACCAATGGTATTCATACCGAGACGAGTGTTATAAACAAATTGCGATTGAATGGTGCCGGGAAAATAAAATAGACTTTATTGAATAGAGTAAACAGGAGGTGATTACTAAAATAAATGGTAATCACCTTTTATTATTGAACTAAAGGGCTGAATAGTTCAACAACGTTTTAGTTTTGATGGTAAAATATGTTTATAGAGGGAGGGCGTTAAATGAGTAATTTTTTATTACCACTTATGGGCGTTTTTATCGTCGTTGCAAATATTATTGCTTTTGTATCTTACAAAAAGAAGAAAAATCTATACTTTGCAGCATTTACAATATTATTATCAGCAGTTCTATTTGGGGCAATCGGCGGTGCGTTAGCAGTATTTATTATTCGTGATGCTTTTGCATTATTTTATGGCATGCAATTAGCACAATATTTATTGTTCAATAGTATCATCGTTTTTATTATTGCAATTTTAGTAACTGTAATTAAAAGATATAACAATAGAACAACATAATTGTTTGTACAATCAAAAAATCCTCCAGGACGGAAGATTTTTTTATTTTAAATTGGGATATCCTTGCTGGCGCAAAGCCTCATACACTAATATAGCAGCTGTATTCGAAAGGTTCAGTGAACGAATATGAAGACTCATTGGTATTCTCAAAAAGTGATCTTTATTTTTTTCTAGTAAATCTTTTGGTAAACCCGTTGTTTCTTTTCCAAACATAAAATAATGTTCCTTTGATTGATCACTGAAATCAAAAGATGAATATGTTTTTTCTCCAAATGTCTGAATATAGTAAAACTCACCTAGATTTTTTGAAAAAAAATCATCCAATGAGTCATA
The DNA here is from genome assembly GCF_049463095.1 of Neobacillus sp. 19. Lineage (NCBI taxonomy): Bacteria > Bacillati > Bacillota > Bacilli > Caryophanales > Bacillaceae > Neobacillus > Neobacillus sp. 19. The sequence continues at coordinate 9,126 of NZ_JBMPZU010000018.1, forward strand.
ATATTTTATATTTACAAGATGCCAGAAATCTAAACCTGTTCGTTTTATCATTTCTTCATCTGTTGAAAAGCCGAGAGGGCGAATTAAGTGTAAGGCTGTATCCGTTGCGGCACAAGTACGTGCAATATTTGCAGTATTAGCCGGAATTTCTGGTTGATATAGTACAACATGTATTGCCAAGAATGGTCACCTCTATCTTATTTTCCCCTTAAAAATTATAACATATTGTTATGGGTTTCCGTGTGGTGGCCTTACGTATATAAAAAATAAATATGCCATAAGAATGAACTCCCATTTCGCCCGCTTTACACCCTTTTTGAATAATAAAGACCTATATAATTTGCCTACTAATAAAGGTAAAATATTCAAAAAGTATATTTGGGAAATAGGAGGAACCAACACATGTTAAGAAAACATATTTTATTCACAACATTATTATCCATAACGGTTTTAGTGTCAGGCTGTGGTCTTTCTGACGCTTCGGAAGCTACAGAAGACGGAAAAGAAATCGTAGCTGTGTTACAAGAAAAGTATGATACAGACTTTGAAGCTACTCATGTCAAAAGATCTAAAGACGCATTTCAATTTTGGATGATCCCTAAAGAACAACCTAACGACACCTTCACTGCTGTTTGGGATAGGGAAACCAATAAAATGAGAGGTGATGGATATTTAGAGAGAATGTTTGGAAGAACAATTAATAACACAGTAAGAGGGTATCTAGAACAAGAGGGATTAGAGGGAGAAACCACGATTGTCACAACCAAACTAGACGAATCTCTTTATGATACATATCGAGCTGAATCAAACATCCATATGTCTATCGGCGAGTATGTGGAAAAGTTCAAACCAGAATATATCATCACACAAATGATTGTAAAGGATAATGGCAATATTACGCCAGAAACTTTTAATAGTGTCATAACCAATATGTATAAGGAAACATTAAACACCGTATACGAAGCGCGGATTTTTGTAATAAAAGAAAAAGACTTTGAAAAAGTGAAGAAAGATTTCATAAAAAACACAGATCCAGGAACGGAAGATTACTTCGAACACATGGTCTCCGAACTAGCAGTAGTGTATGATGCAAATGGATTTAACGGTATGACCGAACACACATACAAGGACTAATACAATTTTATTGATAGAATAAATGGTTGATGGTGAATAATTTTATTGGATTTGTAAATAGGTTAAAAACGGACCACACCAAGTGGTATACCATTGATTATAAAAAACTGGAGGAGTTACAGCGCCGAACTTCGAGACGGAAATGGATAGTCAGAATGAATTTCCGCCTGCTCAAGTTGAACCTGTAATAATCGCGTAAAAACAATAGGAAATTTGATCGAAATTGCAAAAAACGCCTTCAAAATTCATTTTTGAAGGCGTTTTTTGACGTTTTGGGTTAATAATCCCTACCAAAAATGAAAAAGGTTGGTTCGCCTTACTCTGGTAATCACGATATCGTAGAAGTGAAAAGGATACCTGGTATTTATAATTTTTATCAAATATTTACATAATTATAAAAATTACCTATCCTTTTTCCCTCTTTATCCATAAATAAACAATGAAGGGGAATTTAGGAGAAGAAAGGAATGGATTGAAGATGGCAAGGTACAGAATGGTGCGTACGGATTTTTGGAAGAACCCGGTTGTTCTAGAGGAGATGACTCCGGAGGACAAATACTTTTACGTGTATCTGTTGACGAATCCACAGACGACGCAAATTGGAATCTATAAGATTACGAAAAAACAAATGGCTTTTGATTTGGGCTATTCGATTGAGAGTGTTCATTCGTTAATGGAACGATTCATCCTGCACCACAAGTTGATTCGTTATAATCCTGAAACACGTGAGCTCGCAATTAAGAACTGGGGGAAAGAGAACTTTCAGAAAGGCGGAAAACCGGTCATGGATTGTATTGCCTCCGAATTAAAAGAGGTGGAGGATCACTCGCTCATTCAATATGTATCAGAATCCATTGTAAAAGAGGAAATTCGCAGCCTCTATCAATCTTTTTGTGAACAAGAAGGGCTGTGTTGCGGCAATGAAGTGAGAGATCAAGAGGTAAATCATACATATCAAACTGAATGTGAAGAAACGGACGATACGTTCCTGTCCCGTGATACGATACGTGGGCAAAAAGAAAAACAAAAAGAAAAAGAAAAACAAAAACAAAAACAACAACAAAAAGCTCTTCCGTCAAATCGTGAGAGCCTTCCAAACATAGAGAACTCATTCCAGAAAAATCAACAATCAGAAGAGATCAAAGAAATTGTTGAGTTTTGGGACAACAATGGATTTGGGTTTACGAACGTGAATGGGAAACAACAGTTGATATCTTGGTTAGATGATTCTCACTTTTTACAGCCAAAAGAATTGATATTAAAAGCGATGAATATTGCCTGTGCGAATAACACACGAAAGCTGAACTATATTATCGGGATTTTGAAAAACTGGGAAAACGAATCTTTACTGACTGTAGAAGATATTGATTCGTATCAGAAGAACCAAAAGCCCGTACGAAAGACGATTCCAACGACTGCCGGAAGGGATATCCCCAGAGGCTTTGAACTCGATCTAACAAGAGGTGAAAAGTGATGAGTATAGCGGAAAAAGTGTTCCTAGGAAGCTTGATGAAGACGGATTACTTACTAATGGATACAGTCGTTCAACCGGAACAGCTAGAAAGTACACAGCATAAAGAAATCATGCGAAGAATGGTGGAGTTAAAGCGAGCAGGTAAGAATATTGATTTAATCAGCTTAAGTACCTTACCAAACCTCGAATCATTAGGTGGAATATCTTACCTTTCGGAGCTGTTATCGTATGCCGATCCTGAGAAATTTGATGGAACGGAGAAGCTGATTCTTGAACTGTGGAAGGAACGGGAAAAGAGAAGGATTTTAACGCTTGCAGCAATGAATGATTGGGAGATTGCGAAAGTCATTGGCGAACTGGATAAAATTAACCAAATGAAAATGGATGATCACACGCCCATACAACAAGCGTTAGCAGCTATTTATGAGGCACCGTGGGAAGATCAGCTGCTTCTTGAAAGTGTCACAACGGGTATCAAAAAGCTCGATGAAGTGACAGGAGGATTCCAGGGCGGTGAAGTGACGGTGTTAGCGGCACGGCCATCAATGGGGAAAACCGATGTGATGCTTCATTTTGCCAAGACGGCGGGCTGGGCTGGTTATTTACCACTTTTATTTTCCTTAGAAATGCCTGAAAAGCTGATAACCTCTCGATTAATGGCTTCGACAGGGGGCATTAATCGGGGAAAAATGCGGGATCCGAAAAGGATGTTAAGTCAAAGTCAAAAGAATCAATGGTTCGATGTGATTGGTGATCTGAATGAAACCCATTTGCAACTATTTGATGAGGCTGGACAAACGGTTGCCGAAATAAGGGCGAAAACGAGAAAGCTCATGCATCAATATCCAAACAAGAAACCAATCCTTTTTATTGATTACTTGACCCTGATTCAATCAGGTCAATTGCATGGAGGGAATACTCATTTACAGGTAACAGAAATATCCAAATCTCTCAAAACGATGGCGAAGGATTTTGATTGCCCTGTCGTCTGCTTGGCGCAGCTCAATCGATCGGTAGAATCCCGAGCGAATAAACGGCCGATGATGTCTGATATTCGGGAATCGGGCAGTGTAGAACAGGATGCCGATGTCATTTTAATGCTATACCGGGAAGCGTATTATGACAAGGAATCCGAGAATCGTTCCCTTGAAATCATTGTCTCGAAAAACCGAAACGGCCCAGTTGGTTCCATCGAAGTGGAGTACAACGAGGATACAGGAGCCATTGAGGATCAAAAGGAACAGAGTCTGTCCCTAGTATAACCGTCTATTCGATCAATAATGACGAAACAATCGGCTGATAAAAAAAGAAAATCGAGGTGCTATGACATGATCGTGAAAGAACTGTACAGTGATAGTTTAATCTATGAAGAATCCTCCTTGGCTCATTATCTCTACCATTTACTAGCTGAAAAGAAAATTTCATTAGAAGATGACGTGTCCAAAGTAGACTTTAATCAAGCTAATCATCCATTAGTAGCGGAAATGATTCGAAAAAATCTATTAGGTTTTCATAAGATTCGCATATACTCACTGAAAAGGAACCAAAATGAATTTATCTTTATTTATGCAGCCAGTGAGCAAGAGGCCATCCAATTCTTTTGCGAAACCTACCATCAACTCCCTTTGAACTGTCATGAATATCCGTTAGATTGGGAAGATTTGTAGAGGGAAAGATGGGATTTCGTTTCGGGACATGAGGAAGGAGTTTGATAGTTTCCCAGCTATAGCGGGATATTATGAACGGGAGGGGTGAAGCATAGGAACAGTTGACCTCGGATGCAAACAACATTAATAGTTTTATAATTTGGAAGGGTAACCGAAGGTGGAATGGACCATGGGAAAAAAGACTCGACGAAGGGGCAATTATCGTTGTAGCAACACTATTAGTTTATCAACCACAGGAAATAATTGAAGATTATCAATCTATGGTCCATTCCATTCAGGATGAATCTCAGAAAAGCCACGCTTATGCAGGAAAGGAAGCTAACATGCCACCTGCCCACGTACTAATCACCTTGGTTGCAACGATTGATCGAGATAAACGATTTAAGGCCAAGTACAAACTCGGGCCATGTACAAGCTCAAGTAATGGATTTTAAAGCCGGGCAGATCATATATTTCTCCTTGGATGAGCTCGATAAGGATGATCTGCCGGGGGAACTAAAAGGAATACATAGGGGGTACTTTGCCTGAAATTTAGGGAGGAGGGGAGATGGCATTATATTGGAAATGGATAAACTCTCAGTTTAGTAAATTTATTATGAAATCATTAATGACAACAATATTTACTAACAATTTTGAAGAGTATAATCTAATATTAAAGGAATCTGTTGATTTTATTGGAAAATGTAACAATATTTTATCCACTCGACAGACAAAGGAAAAGCAAAGGAGATTGTAAAAATGAAAAGAAAAAAACAACTAAATGAATTTGAAAAACAAAACAACCAAGAACTTATAGAAATGTTTAACCATATGGATACTGCAGGTTTTAAAGCCAATGTAACTGTTTCGGATAAGGATAGTGTCCTAATCGAAGGAACAGCTGAAAAAATCGAATTACTGATTGATAGCGGTATTAAATTTTACTTTAAGGGAAAGAATTTACTCGCCTACGAAAAATTAGGATTAGATAAATTATATTATTTAAAAGAAGCTACAATGGAGTGCAATACAATCACGACAACCGAATCATTTGGATGGACAATGCATAAGGAATTACAAATCGATCTATTGGAATCGGATATATCAATTACCATTGTACCTACTGAATAGTATTAAATAAGAGCTTTTGGTTAGAAAAACCAATTTATACCTCTATGTGTCATTATTCAACAGATGCGTTTATTTAAGGTTAGTAGCCTTGCAAACAAAAGTCTTTTTTTAATTTTATACCAATACGGGTAACGGAATATTCTATAAATAAAAATAAACCACCAATGATAGACTTAGGGCATTGCCTTACAATTATCATGAGGTGGTTTTTGTGTTTGTTTCACCAATGTTATTACAAAAGGTAGACCAGTCGTTCGATGATGATGATTCCTATTTAACCGAATTAAAGTTAGACGGCATTCGGTTAATAATTTCAAAGATAAATAATCAGGTCCGGCTCTATACCCGCCATAACAACGAGGTTACGGCCAGATTTCCGGAACTCTTAACAATAGATGTTCCGGACGGAACGGTCTTATCAAGACTAAATTTTAAAAAACTTAATAATAACTAGGCGTTAAATATATTGGTCATGAATAATATGTTGAACAGTTTAACGTCACTCACTTAAATGAATAAGTAAAATTAAAAAAGCTCCTAAAAAGGAGCTTTAACCAGCACAACAAGATAATTTTGATACATCTTTATCAAACGTAAGGGCAGCCAGCTTCAATCCTTCGGCCATTGTTAAATATGGAGCCATCGTTTCACGGAGATCCTCTACAGTTAAACCGAATTTGACAGCCAGTGTTGCCGCATAAATCACGTCTCCTGCGTTTTCAGCCACAACATGAGCCCCTAACACTTTTAGTGTTTTCTCGTCCGCCACCAGTTTAAACACACCTGTTGTTTCCCGATTAACCAAGGCTCTTGGAACGGCATCTAACGGCAAGACGGATGTTTTCACTTCATATCCTTTTTCTTTTGCCTGTTGCTCCGTCAAACCAACCGTTGCAATTGCTGGAGCAGTGAACGTAACCCCAGGAACAACCTCTAAATTTAGCTTTTTGTTCAGTCCTCCGATGGCATTTTTCGCAGCCATTCCACCTTCATAAGCTGCCACATAAACAAATTGAGGACCAAGCGTCACATCTCCTGCTGCATAAATGCGTGCATTCGTCGTTTTCGAATACTCATCAATCACGATTTCGCCACGAGAGCCTACTTTTACGCCTGCTGCCTGTAAATTCAAAGTTGCGGTGTTCGGTGTTCTTCCTGTGGCAACTAGCAATTGATCTGCTTCAATGATTCGCTTCTTTCCATTAACCTCGACATGAACCTTTTTAACGTCCCCATCTTGTTCGATTCGTTCAAAGGATGCTCCTGTCACTAAATTGACCCCTTGTTCTGTTAAGGCTTGTGTAATGGCTTCTGAGATTTCAGGATCGTATTCCTTTAACAGACGCGTGCTTCTTTGCATCAATGTGACTTCTGAGCCAAGATTGTGGAATAGTTGCCCTAATTCCATGCCGATATAGCCGGAGCCGATGACGGTAAGACGCTTTGGAACCTTCTTTAATTCAAGAAGCGTGGTGCTTGTTAAATAATCGACCTCATCTAGGCCAGCAATATTTGGCATAGCTGGGGAAGCACCTGTCGCGATTAAAAATCGTTTGGCAGATAACTTCATGCCGTTCACTTCAACGGTTTTTTCGTCCACGAATTTCGCATCGCCTTTGATTAACTCAAAGCCATAGTCATCAATTAAATCCACATACTTTGCATTTCGAAGATTCGTGACCAGCTCATTTTTCTGCTTTATCAATGGTGCCAAATCCACATTATCGGCTGAAGTGTGCAATCCCACAAATGGATTGTTTCTTGCTATATGATTGATTTCACCAGCTCTTAACAGCGTTTTTGACGGAACACAGCCGATGTTCACGCAAGTTCCACCTACTGTTCCACGTTCGATGATCGCCACTTTTGCGTCATATTTTACGGCTTCAATGGCAGAAGAAAAGGAAGCCCCACCAGAGCCAATAATGATGTAGTCATAGTCGTAATTACCTTCATCACCTAAACTTACATCTGGCTTTTCTTGCGATTGTGCTTGTATTTCTTCTGCTTCTCCTGGTTGATATTTTGCATCAGCAATTGCTTTTTTGGCTGTTTCCAGCTTTACATCATTCGGCAATTCAAATACAGCTTCTCCAAGGCCAAAATCGGTGTTAATTCCCTTTGCACCAATATTTTCAAGAGCGACAGCTACATGTTGTTCACAACCAGTGCAGGTCATTCCTTGAACATTCATCCGATACTTCCTCATTAAATTACTGGTCATTTCAGGTTTTTGAACTTCTTCTGCTTGTCCCGGTTGATAGTTTGCGTCAGTAATCGCCTTTTTTGCTGATTCAACCTCCACATCATTAGGAAGCTCAAATATAGCTTCACCACGACGAAAATCGACTTCAACCCCTGTAGCACCGGTGTTCTTAAGCGCTATTGCTACATGCTCTTCACAACCGGTACATGTCATTCCTTGAACGTTTACTCGATATCTTTTCATATCAAATTCCTCCTTTACTCGATTCCAAGCCCGAAATCTGAAACTGCTGTCTTGATTGCCTGTAAATCCGTCTTCTTATCATCAAAGGAAACCGTCACTTCTGCCGTGCTTCCACTGACTTTAATGGTGGATTTACCAACACCCTCTACCTGTTCCATTACATCTTTTACAACAGAAGGTGGACAACAATCCATTCCCAAAACGGTGAATGTCCCTGTTTTATTTGTTACAACTGTAGTTTTTTGTTCCTTCTGAGGATCTATAGTATTTTGTGCTTCTTTTTCATTGCTACACGCAGTAACCAGTAAAAGAAGGGATAATAGCATTATACTCCTGATTATTTGTACCCTCGTATAACTCATTTTTATATTCCACCTTCAACTAGAAATAAAAAAAGAAACATGCCGAAAACGAAAAACGTCGTGATCCATAAGCCCAGGACAGAACTCTTTCTTTTTCCCTTTTCTCCCATAAACCATATAAAAGGAGTAAGCAAGAAGTATGATGGTAACAATGCTGAACATTAACCGATATTTTAGTGAGTAAAAAGCTAATGCTCCAGCAAATCCTGTTAGTCCTAGAGGTATGAAAATAAGTGGACCCAGGCAGCATGCAGCCATAGCAAAAGCCGAAAATACAGTAGCGAACTGTGATACTTTTTCCTTCATGATTTAAACCTCTCCATACTGCAACAATCATGCATTGCTGTTTCTTTCTGTGATTCATTTTTTACTTCTGGATCAGCTTTTCTCCAAACCCTGAACAGAGCAAAAACAAATAATAGGCCCATCACTATGAAAATTACATCATTAAATTCTATAAAATATGATCCCAGAGCTGTACCTGCGAACAACGGAAGGAGTAAAAAGAGGTGACACGGGCATGTAATTAGTGCAACAAGAAGCCAAGCTGAACGTTTAATTGTGTTTTTCATGTTGTATCACCTCTTTATTTTTTCATCAATGTTTCAATAATGGGACATTCAAAAATATCTTTATTTTCAGGACATCTTTCTTTGAGGTCCATCAGCATTTGTTCAATTCTTTTGAGGTCTTCAATTTTATGTTGAATGTCCTCTATCTTAAGAACAGTGAAATCATACATATCACTGCACTTTGCTTCATCACGATCGACAACTCCTAATAATTTGTCAATTTCATTTAAGGTAAAGCCCAGTTCCTGCATCCTTTTTATGAAATTTACTCGATCGACCGTTTGTTGAGAATACGTACGGTAGCCATTTTCAGTTCGAACAGGCTCTGGAATTAAGCCTAAACGCTCATAGTATCTAATTGTCTCCTTGTTAACGCCACACTTGTCAGCCAGTTCTCCAATACGAAATTGCATTTATTTCACCTCAGATAGAGTATACACCCTGTACTTAGGTACGGGGTCAATATATATTGTACTTCATTGCATGAGGTTCTACTCTGCATTACAGCCAGATAACATGCCGCCAAATATAGCAGCCCCAACCTCATAGGCTTCCGAAAGAGTCAGCTTGTCCTTTGCCATCGTTGAATTTTTTGCATTCGCTTTTTGCCAATGTTCCTCAGAGCAATAAAATTGTATTGCTGGACAACAGCTGGAGGAAATGGACATTGGCTCACTCGGTCCACAAGAAGAATCGCAGCATGCGTTGGCAGCATCCGTTGTTCCCAAGCCTACAACAACGGTGCCAAGATTGGTAACGGGAACGTTGTCTTTCACATCGATGGTGATCTTTTCACCGCAAAATGCACATTCAGACTCAATCACGGCATCCGTAAACATGGATGGAATGCCTAGAGCATCAATTGCACACATGGAATAAGCTGGTGCCATACCAGCCAATGTGACTCGATGTGGGGTGGGAACTCCAGAGAAAGGATATGCCACTGTAACATCTCCAGATTTGTGGTCCCAGTGAATTAAGTCCAATTCCCTCAAACGCTGAAGAGTAGATTTCATATCGATTTCGGTTTGTCCCTCCATTGCGGTTATATTATTGATATTGACGATTTTTCCCTCTGCCATGGAAAGAAGGATATCTGTACGAATTAGGTTGTCGGCAGGAGACAGGTTACTGATTTTTTCCTCAAATCCTCCTTTTGGCAAACCGAGTGATTGTAACACCTTGTCCTTTATTGAAGCATTGATATGATTTTCGCTCATGTTGTTACCTCCTTTATTGAGTATTTGAGTTATTTTTCTTTTATAGTTTAAACCTCGTACTATGGTACAGGGTCAATAATTATTTCTTGAAATTTAATTTAGACTTTCTGCTCTTACCTCTATATAAACATGGTGGTAACTGTAAAACAGTTATGAAAAAGAAGTTGCACAAATCAACACCCAACAGTTCCCATAGACTTTTTATCTATTAACCCATTAAAATTATATTAGGTGATTTCATGTCATTTATTACACCAATGTTATTAGAAAAAACGGAACAGCCATTTGATGATACAAACTATATTTTTGAGCCTAAGATGGACGGCATTCGCTTACTTGTTAGTAAAGTAGGTGATCAGACCCGCTTGTGGACCCGGCATAAGAACGAGATAACGCAACGCTTTCCCGAATTACTTGATGTGCCGGTAGATACTGACGTTATCCTAGACGGAGAGCTCGTTTGTGTGGACCCTGAAACTGGAACCATTGATTTTGAACTGATTATGGAACGCTTTTCTGCAAAAAAGTCGGACAAAATCAAGATATTACAAAAGCAATTGCCGGTTGAGTATGTCGTTTTTGATATTCTGCACTATGATGGAACAGACTTACGCTCCATACCTCTTTTAGAACGTAAGGCTATTTTGAATGAAGTAATGCATGAAAATGCTTTTTACAAGAAAATTAGCTATATTGAGGATCGGGGTACTGATTTATTTGCTGCAGTTGAACAGATGAAGTTGGAAGGCATGGTATGTAAGTATAAAAACAGTAAATATGTCAGTAAGAGAAGTAAGCATTGGCTTAAATTGATCAACTGGATGTATGAAGACGTTTATATAACTGGATACCGGAAGGATGAATTTGGATGGCTGTGTTCCAGGCAAGAAGGGGACAAATTTATACCGATAGGTATAATAGAACTGGGGACAAATCCACAAATTCGGAAGGCTTTCTATAACATTTCTAAACAACTTATTACTAAAGAGGACGATAAGTTCGTTGAGCTTGAACCGGTATTACGATGTCGTGTGAAATTTCGTAATTTCACACGGAAGGGTTTGCTACGCTCGCCTTCATTTTGTGAGTTTTTATATTAGGGAAACCTCCGGTTGATCTGGAGGTTTCCTTTTATTGTGGTTATCTAAATTGTTTTATATACCTCTGCATACGCTACTTTTAATTGGTCTCGTAAGTCCTTCTTCTCCTGCTCTAATCGCTTAACTTTCCGCTTTAATGATTCGATAATTGCGTCTTTATTATTTTCATTTATTTCATACTTAACTTGCTTCGCAGAAGGGCTCTTTATCTGCTGCTGACGTAGTGTTTCAATTCGCTCACGTAGTGTCACATTATTATATAGCGTAGCCTTTGCCACTCCGGCCTCACTGGCTACACTATTAAAATTAATTCCTTGATTAGCTCTAACGAGCCTTTTAATAGCATCATCTACTTTACTCACGGTAATGGCTTTTCGACTTTCGTGAATTTGCTTTAAGTGTTTCTTACGGTCATATTCTGCCATATTATACCCCTTGCTTACGTTTTATTCTTTCGATTCGTCCAAATATTATATTTCCTTGTTTAATCGTATTGTAAATATCTTGTAGTCTATCTAAATTCTTCTGGTTTTTTTGTGCTATCTCTTCACGCCCATATTGTTTCGCTACTTCAACCATCTTAGAAGTGGATTGAATGTGAATTTCATATTTTGCTACATCCATTTCTGAAAGTCCTACTGCCAGGTCCTTACATGGGCTGCCACCATTACATGTTAAACAAGGTGGTTCCTCTGCATAAGGGCAATTTCCATTTAATCTCGCTCTACAGGATCCGTAAGGATTGTCAATTGCAGTTAACTTGTGGTTTAGCCAAAGCATTTCCTTTATTTCTTCCGGTATTTCTTCGTCTTTATTAACTTCATACATATTACCGTTTAAATCGAAACTAAAAACTCCGTCAGTAACCGCCTTTTCATATGCTTTACGCTTAGTTTCATCCAAAAGTTTAGCATATACCATTGTCATCTCCGGTGACGAGTGGGCGAGTAACTCTTGCACCGTGAAAATATCGGTACCGTTATTTAACAGTTTTATTGCGTAGGTATGTCGAAATTGATGCATTTTAAAATGAAAAAGGTTACCAAGTTCGTCGGTTATATTTTTTCTTCTAGCTAAGAGATTTAACTGGTCAGAAACCCATCCTTGTTCATATGCTTTCCCTTGCCTTTTGCCCCTATATCTAACAAAAATAAAGTCTTCAGGATTATTATCTTTTTTGCTGTGTTTTTTCGCATTATCTATTAAAACTGCAATTATGTTTGCCAACTCTTCATCGATTGGAACCATGTGTCCTTTTACATATGTTTTCTCTATGTCTGTTACTATGCTGTATTTCCCATTTAGTAAAACCAAACAGTTTTGCTTTAAACCTAACACATCAGATATTCTTAAACCTGTTTTAAATGCAATCCACACAATTGGCTGAACTTCTTTATGTAGATATTCAATATTTTTAAATAATTGTTCCAATACAAATTCGGGTATGTAATCGATTGTTTCATGCGATTTTTTTACTTTCCTGGGTTTATCACCGGGCAAAAACAAAAGATCGACTGGTAAATTAGGAGTCATATGACTGTTGTTATAAAAGTGCAAGTCTCTTACAAATTGATTTACAGCGGTAAGTGAGTGACGCTTGTATCGATTGGAATTTGCATCCTTTCTATGGTGACTTTTTACATATCCACTTAACCAGTGAATATACCCTTCAATATGTTGTCGTGAAAGCATTTTTAAATCTTTCCAAGTAGGTTCTTTGTCCGATACATAATTAAGAAATTTTCCTATCGAACCCACATATGTTCTTGCTGTAGACCACGAAAAATTATTTTGCGCTAAAATTCTTTGTTTGAAATAGGATTTTACGGCTTCTCTAAAATAAGGGTTATCAATTGTTGAAAAGTTTACTAAATAATCATTTTTACTTGGGTTATATTCTATGTCATACCTATTTATTAATATCCTAATATCCCAAATATCTTTTTCCCATTCATCTCGATCGTCGAAAACAACTGAAATAGCCTCATAAAATCGCCCCAAAAACATAAAAATCGGAGATTTTATTTGATAAACCTTGTCTGATATCTCTTCTAATTTATTCTTTATTGTTTTGAAATTGTTTTTTTCTAACCATGATCTCCATCTATCATTTAAGACAGGAAATTCTACTGATAGTATTGATTTAATGTTAGGAAACTCTTCATCAATAAATGTTTGTAAGTTTGTCATGTAATTAGAAGGGCCGGTCATAAAAGTCCCAACAGCCCATTCAGTAGAAAATAATTTTTTTACACAAAAATATTTTAATTCTCCTTTAATATTTTCATTTTGGGTTTTAAATTTTATATTTACTTTTAATCCGTTATACTTCTGATAATCATTGATAAAGTTCGAGATTGTCCCAAAGGTCCTTATATTCCAGATGTCCATATCTGCAAAATAGTTAGTGATTTCATCTATGTGGTTGAAGGGGGAAACATCCACTAAGTTTTCTTGAATAACCTTAGAAATATGCTCACGAAAAATATTATTATAATCGTATGTAGTGTAATTAAAAATGTATTGCTCTGTCATGTATGCTTACTTAAGCCTCCGTAGGTTGTATAATGAATGAACTTTTTGCCTTTTCCCAATTCTCACGAATTTCTTCTTCTGAAGGATGCAAATATAAATTTGCTGTAGTCTGAATATGTGCGTGTCCTAAACGTTCTTGGACTTGTTTAAGGTCATTGGTCTGTTTGTAAAACATGGTTGCGTGTGTATGACGAAGTAAATGAGGGTGAATTTTGAGAATACCAGTTTTTTTTCGCAATCGTTTAAATAATGAGGAAACGTCTTGGTAATTCATAGGTTTTCCAACATTAGCACCGCGAATTTTGACGAAGACAAAATTGGTATCTAATTCTAGCTCATCTAGCACCTCGTATAAATAATCATCGTACAAATCCATTAATTCTTGAGAAACATAAATTTCTCTTTCACCAGTTTTTAATTTTGCTCCATTTTCTAATTCCCCACGATCAACTAACCGAATTCTATGTCCTTTACTATGATCAAATATAAAATCTTCCAAAAACAAAGACAACACTTCTCCGATACGTAATCCTGTTTCAAATAATAATTGAATTAACAACTTATCCCGGATATTTTTCGTTGTTTCAATAAGCTGTTGGACTTCGTCCTTAAGTAAAACGGTAAGTCTTTTTTTGGGTTCTTTTAACTTAAGTATGTTTCGGTTAACAGGCTTTCCTTTGTTGACGTGGAATAGAAAATCTTTAAATTTGTTCCTCCCCCCTGAGAAAACTTGTTTAAAAGCAGGTTCAATCATATTGCTGCTAATACTGTTAGTACGGTATAGGTAGTCGTAAAAGTTTAAAATTACTGTGATTGTTAAATTGATTGTTTTCTCGGTTTTTTTGATTTTTTTTGGCTGTAATGGTGATACTTTAATGTTTTGATAAGGATTCCTTAACCATCCAATAAATTCTACTAAATCATCTAAACAAACAGTTTTGTAGTCTTTGTTATTGTCTTCTAAAAATACAAAATAGTGCTTTAAAGCATAGCAATAAGTTTTTTGTGTATTGCTGCTTTTGTCTGTTATGTCCAAATACTTTAAATACTTCATTACAGGTAGTACCGGGAATCCATGTTGATCAATTAGCATGTATCGCTTGCTTAAACCTTCTAAGATAACTTCTTGAACCCTCAAATAGAATGTTCACCTCCTGTTTTTGTTAACGTTCGGTCTAAGGACCTCACGACGCCTCCCGCTGTGGGCTACGTCCTCAAATAAAAATATATTTATATTAAACATAATATACTAGATTAATTTAGTATAGATATCCAGTATATTATGAATAAAAGAAAGGATAAAACGTTATATATTAAACATTCCATCCTGTAATTATTATAGTATAGTTAAACAGTGCTGGATGGAGAAATAATAGTTTCCGACGATAGCGGCAAACTGGATTTTGAGGCAATGATGTCCCGGTTCCATTCGAAACGAAACTTACTTGAAAGCGGTACTCTTAGTTATGTTGTGTTTGATGTGATTCAATATAAAGGGAAGTCAGTTACCCGGCTTCCGTTAATGGAGAGAAAGCAGCTGTGGATGAAATTATCTCCCAGGATACTAGTTTAGTAACTAAGGTTAAATTTATCGAGGGGCGTAGTTCCGCATTCTTCGATTTGGTCCGGCAGCAAGGATTAGAGGGCGTAGTTTTAAAGCGGATGGATTCACGTTATGAGGTCGGGAAACGTAGCAAGGCGTGGCTCAAGGTGATTAATTATCAATTTGATGACTGGTAAGCTTCCAGAACGACAGAACAGCCGGAATTATGGAATTTATGCCAATAGCTGAGCGGAAGCACCTATACCGGCGACAACAAGTTGTTTCAGAGAATGATAAGTTTATTTTTATTGAACCAATCAAATGCAGGGTAAAGTATAGGAACCTAACGAAAGCGGGGTTGCTACGATTGCCTTCATTTGTGGAATGGAAATGAATATGATAAGAATCCTCCAAGGATGGAATCACATTGGTTCCGTCCTTTTTATTATCAAAAAATTAATCGTGGGAGTAGTTTAGTATTTTTAATCATGAACAAAGATATGTCAGACAGACACCTTGTGTATTTTTTGCTAGAATAAAGGTACTAATTAATGGAAAAAAAGTGTTGTTGTTGGGATTGTGAAGGTTTACTCTTAAAGTAAACAGGGGCTTTATTTAGAAATGATGTGAGGGTGTATGGGGTTGGATATTCAAAACATATTTGAATACCTTAGACAAAAAAGTCTAGGTAAGCCAGAAATAATGAGTAAATATTTTAAAGAGACAGGTTTTACAGAAACAGATTTGAATGCTGATGATGGTATATATGGCGAATATTTAACTTATGAATATTTACACGATGCACCTGGATATTCGAAAATCTTATGTAATCTCTATATTGAAAGGGAAAACGGTTATATCAGCGAAATCGATCTTGTATTTATTCATGAGACAGGTATTTATATAATTGAGTCAAAAAATTATAGCGGTTGGATTTATGGGCATGAGAAGGATCAATATTGGACACAAGTTCTAAGGAATGGTAAAAAATATAGGTTTTATAACCCAATTAAACAAAATGAAACACATTTAGAGGCAGTATTGGAAATGTTATATGCTTTAACAAATAAATTTGTTTTTAATATCGTTGTTTTTAGTGAACGTTGTGAGCTAAAAAGTGTAATATACGATAATTTAAACACATCTGTTATTAATAGAGATGTTTTGCCTATATTTATGAGGAATGAAACATTAAATAGTCCAAAGCATTTGAGTAAAAAGGAAATTGATTATCTTTATGACATGTTAAAACCATATACATTGGCATCACCAGAATTAAAACAAAAACATAGAAATCAATCTAATCGAAAATTGTAAGTACTTATTCTTGCTCCACTGGTTGAAAAAATCTATTAATATAACGGGTGTTAGCTTAAATTGAATGACCGTCATAATGATGGTCTATTTTTTGTTACAGGTTCAATTGTGAAAAAAGGTATTTGGAGAATCAACGTCGAAATATTTTTCCTCATAAAGTTGAACAGAAAAATAGATTTTGCCATGGGAGGTACAAGAATTGGAATGGGAACTTCTTCAAAAAAATATAGTAAGTTGTGAAAGCTGTTCTAGGCTAAGAGAGTGGTGCACTAGTAGAAAGGGGCAAAATATTAAATATAACAATCAAGATTATTGGAGTAAACCGGTTCCAGGCTTTGGTGATTGGAAAGCGAGATTAATCATTATTGGTTTAGCTCCAGGAGCTCATGGGGCAAATCGAACTGGTAGACCTTTTGTTGGGGATGAAGCAGGAAAATTGTTGTTCAGTTCTTTATTGGAAAAGGGGTTCTCCGATAAGCGTGATGTGTACATAACAAATGTAGTTAAATGTGCTCCACCACAAGATAAACCTAAGCCAGAAGAGTATGCAAATTGTAGGGCCTTTTTGGAAGCTGAGCTCGATCTATTGAGTGAAAAAAAAGTTATACTAACCTTAGGTAAAAATGCATTTGAAAAGGTAAAGGCGATTTATGGAAAAAAAGGAGCAAATACAGTTGGAATAAAATTTATTCACGGTAATTCCTATGATTTAGGTGTAAACTTTCCAATATTGAAAGTATGTTATCACCCTTCACAAAGAAATATTAGAAATAAAAATATCTCAAAGGAGAAATTGATTACAATTTTTGATGAAGTATTAACCTTATTGGCAAAAAACTAGTTACTTGTTTTTTGTCAGGAACAAACATTTATCAGGCAAGATGTAACCTATAAGGAAAAGTTTAAATGAAAGATAAGATTTTTGGGGTTCTTGGTTCTGTTTTCTTGATCCGGCAGCAAGTTTTAGATGGCAGGGAGGAATATTATTTTACTGAAGACTTTGCTTATTTTTTGGGGGATTGTATTTTAAATATTACACTCGATTTTAACGCCCCTTTAATTATGAAATAGATGATGGCAAGGCCCTAAATGATAAATGTTTTTACCTTATATGGAGGTGGCAATTTAGTATGGATAAAAGATTTTTTGTAATTGAATTATATGATGGATTTTTACATAAGGACGGTAAGCATATTACAAAAGAATTAGAATTGGCATTTGAATTTACCTCATTAGATGATGCAGAATCATATATTAAAAGAAATGAATTTGAAACTAATGAATATGTAATACGGAGTTACAAATTAGTGAAACTATATAATGATTAGGAAGAATATAATTGATTCACCCATTGATTTACAAAGGCTTGGAGTAAATTCCAAGCCCCATTTCTTGAATCTTTTTAAACCTGTTCCTTTGCCTTAGCATAGATAGTTGACCGAGGAACGCCTGTCATTTTAACAATATCGTTTACGCTCAATCCGTTTGATTCCCGTTCGGCATAAAGCTTCAAAGCCTTTTTAACGTCCTTCTCAGCCTTCCCAATACGCCCCATATGTTTCCTTTCCCATGGGCTTTCGCTTTCTCACGCCCTTCTGCCGTTTTATCAGCTATTAGGTCACGTTCAAATTCGGCGATTGTGCCAAGCATCGTAAACATGAGCTTCCCAACAAGGGAGGAAACTCAAAAGTTTTATAATAGTACTATTGCAGCCTAAAATTAGATAGAACATTTTTGTTTATCAATAATGGATAATTATGTTAAACTAACTTTGTTAATTTAGAATATAGAAAACTTAACGGGGGAAAGAAATGTATAATCTAGACATGATTAGTGTGATAAGAGAAGCAGTTCAGAAAAGGCTAGAGGAAGACGGTTGTGTTAAAGCTGAAACGTTATTTAAATATGTTATTATTCCTAAATCAAAGAACTTCCAAACTCTCGATTATAGGGATATGGTCAGGATAATGCTAATGTTTATTGGTGAAGGTTGGGTTGTGGCAAATGTAAGCAGTTTACAAGCATTGGATTGGGAGTGGTGTAAAAAATAAATTAAAAAAGCGAACCCTTTTGCTTAGGATTCGCTTTATTATTTTTAACCTAGCTCCTTGGCTTTTGCATAAATTGTAGACCTAGGAACGCCTGTCATTTTGACAATATCATTAACACTCAAACCATTAGCTTCTCTTTCAACATACAACTTCAGAGCCTTCTTAACATCTTTCTCAGCCTTCCCGATACGTCCTATGTGTTTCCCCTGGGCCTTCGCTCTTTCACGTCCTTCTGCCGTTCTATCTGCGATTAGATCACGTTCAAATTCAGCGATAGCACCCAACATAGTGAACATAAGCTTTCCGGCTGGGGTTGAAAAATCAATTTGTTCCTTGATGAAAACAAGGTATATTTCCCGGTTCTGCAATTCTTTTGCGATTTTATGTAAATCAAAGGTGCTCCTTGTCAGCCGATTGAGCTTATAAACGACCAACTTGTCACCTTCTCTTAAATAGTCCAATGCCTTCGCAAGTTCCTCACGGTCACTTTTCGCTCCACTTTGCTTTTCCATAAAAATTCTCTCGCAGCCGTATTCAGTTAATTTGTCAATTTGCAGTTCCAAGTCTTGGTCTTTCGTCGATACTCATGCATATCCAATGATTGCCATGTTGTTTTCCCTCGTTCGTGTCTAAAAGTCTAATATATTTTGTACTTTTAATTTTAGACTAACTTCTAGACAATAGAAAGAGCAAAAACAGCAACAACATTGTTTGTTTTTTTGCTTGTCCAAAACTTATAACTTTTGGATAAACCTAAAATAAAAATTTTTTTGTTATTACTTAAAGATATGTATAAATATGGTAATATATCAATAGGGAACTTGAATTTAATTTGATTGGGGAAGAATTATGCAAAGGATTTATAATAATAAGCCGTATGAGTTGTTAGATAATCTTGATTTATTCGGAACTGCAGAAAAGGCAGAGACGATAAAAAATATGTTAGAAGATAACATGGACTTCTTTAAAGAAAACAATATGATAGCCTTATATGGTGACTGGGGTAGCGGTAAAACTTCGGTAATGAAATATATTATGTCATCAGTCAAAAACTATAATGTGGTTTTTTTTGAGGCTTGGAAGTATGAAAAAGACACAAATCTAGCATTGTCTTTATTTGAAGCTATAATTGATGAAATTGAAAGAAAGTACGGTCCACTTGATCAGCTAATTGAAGATGTCAAATTAGTGGGTAAAACACTTTTGTCATTTAGTAAAAACCTTCTGTTAAATACTAGAGTATCATTCTTAGGTATTAATTGGGGTTTAGGTCAAGCCGGAAAAGATACAATTAAAGAGATGGAAGATGAAATAAAAAAACACTCGTATTACACTGAGGTTAAAGAGTTTAATGAATTATACAAAAAAGTTCTAGATAAGTATTATGAAAAAACAAACAAGAAACTTCTAGTTTTTATTGATGATCTAGACCGGTGTGAACCAAATCATATTCTTGACCTACTTTCATCAATAAAACATTTTTTTATAGAATCAGAAAATATTGTTTATTTTTGTGGAGTAGATAAAGTTGCGGTTAATAATGCAATAAATATTAAGTATCAAAATAAAATAAAATCGGAAGAATACTTAGAAAAGATATTTGATATTACTTTTAACATGCCGGGGACCAAATCTCTAGACAATTTAGTTAATGATTTTTACTCAAAAATAACCGTTTACGGATCTACTCCAACGTTATCACCAGATGGTCTTTGTGAATTTTTAGAGCGTATTAACTTTACGAACCCAAGGAAGATAAAGAAGGTATTTAATAGATACATATTCTTATGTAATATGGCAAGTACATCACCGGGAAATGCATTTTCATTATTACCTTTGGATTTATTAAAGCATACCTCTGTACAAATGACATTTACTTTATTTATTACAATAATTTATGAGTTTTATAAAGAAATCTTTAACGAAATTTATGACTACGAATCAAAGTTTGCAAAATTGGCCAAGGTTCATTTCAAAAATTCTGAACAAATTATCCACAAGAAATCAAATCATTCCGAACCAATTGGGTTATTTTTAAGTAGGGAGGTTAGGAAGATACCTTACTTAACAATTGACGGAAGTCTTTTTCATAAATTATTACCTATGGAAAGGGAAAATGATTTAATGAACTTTTTGTTTTGGATGATCCCAACTGATATTAACGAAGTCAATTTGCCTTTATTAAGTTCCCAGAATGCAGACGACTTGGAGGAGAATTTAACCATATATATCAATCAGTATAGAGTAACTGAAAACAAAATCATCTATTTGTTTTTGGATTTTATTTTGGAAAAATATTTTAAATGTCCGGACTTCTTTGAAGGATGTGAGTTTAAGCTTTTCCAAGGTCTTAAGATGGCAAATCTATATTTTTAGTTTATTATTTTGCTCAGTTTAAATGATTCGTGACAGGCACTCGTTTACAGGGTGCTTTTTACATTTTCTGAGACATTAAGGGCATGTATAAGTTATATTAAGTATGAGGAAAAATTACTATTATTTTGCTATAAAGGGAGTTTGACATGCCAAAATTAACATTACCACAGTTAGAGAGCCATCTATGGGAATCAGCAAATATTCTAAGAGGTTCCATTGATTCATCTGACTACAAAAATTACATATTTGGTTTATTATTTTTGAAACGCCTAAATGACGTCTTTGTTGAAACTGCTAAACGCATTGAAGATGAAGAAGGGGACGATTATGGCTGGTTCGACCGTGATGAACACCAATTTTTCGTTCCGGAACGAGCCAGATGGAGCCATATTCAGGCTCAAACGCAAGACATAGGGGACGCCATTAACAAAGCATTCGAGGCTCTAGAAGAAGAAAATGTGTCGCTGCAGGGCGTATTAGCAACTATCGATTTTAATGATAAGGAAAAGCTGCCGGACCGCTTGTTACTGCAACTGATAAATCATTTTTCTGCAATAGATCTTAGCAACGCAAATCTCTTAGAACCAGATATGCTGGGACGTGCCTATGAATACCTTATTAAACAATTTGCAGACGACGCTGGGAAAAAGGGTGGAGAGTTCTATACACCTAACAAAGTCGTTGAATTGATTGTAAAGCTCATTAAACCAGATGAAGGAATGCGTATTTGTGACCCAACTGCTGGCTCAGGCGGTATGTTAATTCAGTCGGTCGATTATATCAAAGCAAAGGGTGGCAACCCAAGAAACTTAACTCTCCATGGACAAGAGCGGAACCTAAATACCTGGGCAATTTGTAAAATGAATTTACTGCTACATGGATTAAGTGACCACCGAATTGAAAAGGGCGATACAATACGTGAGCCGAAGCTTCTGGAAGATGGCGAATTAATCTTAAATGATCGTGTAATTGCCAACCCACCGTTCAGTCTAAGCAATTGGGGAAGAGAAGAAGCAGAAAGCGACGAATATGGCCGTTTCCGTTTCGGTATTCCTCCAAAGGATAAAGGTGACTTTGCCTTTGTTCAACATATGGTTGCGACTTTGAATCATGAAGGTAAGGCCGGGGTAGTAATGCCGCACGGTGTTCTTTTCCGTGGTGGTGCAGAGGGAAATATTCGCCAAGGATTACTCGAAGAAGATTTGATTGAGGCAGTTATGGGGTTACCGTCAAACCTTTTCTACGGAACCAGTATACCGGCGTGTATTTTAATTTTGAATCGGGCCAAGGAAGAAGGTAAAAAAGGCAAGGTGTTCTTCCTAAATGGTGCAGAAGATTATCTAGAAGGAAAAAACCAAAATACCCTTCGTGACCAAGATATTAAAAAGATTGTATCTGCCTATGATGAATGGGAGGAAGTTAAGAAGTATTGCCGTCCTGTAACACTAAACGAAATCAAAGAAAATGACTTTAACCTAAATATATCTCGTTATATTGATACAACTGAAGAAGAAGAGCAGATTGATGTTGCCCAAGTTGTTGCCGAACTCAAAAAGCTAGATGACGAACGTAGTGTTATTGAAGATAAGTTGTATGGGTACTTGAAGGAGTTGGGGTACTGTGAATAATCCAAAGGATATCATTCCATTAGGTGACGTAGTTGAAAAAATAGTTGGTGGGGGGACACCCTCAAGAAAAATCGAGGAATATTATGAGGGAGACATTCCATGGGTTACCGTAAAAGATTTAACTCACCACAAACTCTCAGATTCTCAAGAACATATAACAGAAGATGCTATAACGAATAGTTCGGCAAATTTAATTACAAAAGGTAATGTAATTGTTTCAACCAGAATGGGACTTGGTAAAGCTTTTATAAATTTAGTAGATGTTGCAATTAACCAAGATTTAAAAGCACTATTTCCAAAACTAGATAAGGTTACCCCAGAATATCTTTTATATTCTTATTTAGGAATGGCTAATAAAATTGAGAAAATGGGAACAGGAACTACTGTAAAAGGAATAAGACTAGAACAACTAAGGGCATTACCTATATATTTACCTTCAATTTTTGAACAAGAAAAAATAACAGAAATCCTTATATCAGTTGATGACGCAATTGAGAAAACTAAAGCAATCATAGAAAAATCAGAAAAAGTAAATAGAGGGTTAATGCAGCAGCTTTTTACAAAAGGAATTGGTCATTCGGAGTTTAAGAAAACTGATATAGGTGATATTCCGAAGGTATGGGAAGTTGTTAGACTTGAGGAGATTGCTCAGGTTGAAAGAGGTAGATTCTCTCATAGACCAAGAAACGATCCTAAATTTTATGGCGGGACAATTCCTTTTGTCCAAACAGGTGATATAACTAAGGCAAAAGGCTATTTGAAATCTCACTCTCAAACTTTAAATAGGTTAGGGTTAACGGTTAGCAAAATTTTCCCTAAAGGAACAATAATGATAACTATTGCTGCAAATATTGGTGAAACAGCTATTGCAAGTTATGATGTTTGTTTTCCGGATAGTGTGGTTGGTATAATCGCAAATAAAGAAATTGATAATAATTTTTTGGAGTTTTATTTAAGAACTCAAAGGAACTATTTAAATAGCATAGCAACAGAAAGTGCCCAAAGAAATATTAATTTGCAAACATTAAAACCATTATTAGTACCGCTACCTAAAAAAGAAGAAATGGAAAAAATCTCTAAAATACTTCTAACTTTTGATGACAAGCTTTCTAATGAGAGGTCAAAGCTTGCAAAATTAAATATACTAAGAAAAGATTTAATGAAGAACTTACTAAGTGGAAGAATGCGGGTAAAAGTTGATAGCGAAGAGGTGATTACCTCATGACGACGAGTGAGTGGAACGAAAAAACGTTAGTTGAAAATCGCTTCATAATACAATTAAAAGAAATGGGCTATGAACATATTCATGGCCTAGCTCTTGATTCGGAACGTGAAACACAAGGGGAAGTCATATTAAAAGGACGACTAATCAATGCAATTCAAAAACTTAACCCGTGGATTTCAGAGAATAACCTCAACAAAATTGTCCGGTCAGTTACCTATATTCAAGCGACAAGTTTGATGGAGGCTAACCAACAGTTTCATGAAAACCTAATCAACATGATTTCCATACAACAAGACCTGGGGAAAGGGAAGAAGAACCAGACTGTCAAATTGATTGACTTTGAACGCCCGGAAATTAATGATTTTTTGGTAGTGGACCAATTTACAATATCAAATGCAAGAGGTACCATACGCCCGGACATTATCATTTTTGTTAACGGGCTTCCATTGACAGTTATCGAATGTAAAAGTCCAACACTCTCACCTGACGAACAAATTGGGCAAGGTGTAAAGCAACTGCTACGCTATCAAGACCAATGTGAGCAGTTATTTCACTTCAATCAAATTCTTATAGCTACAAGTAATGACCGTGCAAAAGCTGGTACAATCGGGGCAAGGGTGCAGCATTATGGAGAATGGAAAGATCCGTACCCAAGAACAGTAGCGGAAATAAGAGATAATCCGACGCCACAAGACATACTTGCGGCAGGTATCTTTCCAAAGGAAAATTTGCTTGACCTAATTCAGAATTTCATTGTTTATGAGCCTGTTGAGGGACGTATCATTAAAAAACTAGCCCGTTACCAACAGTATAGGGCGGTCAACAAAGCGATTAATCGAATTTTACACGCTGAAGATTCCCGGCACCGTGGCGGCGTTGTCTGGCACACTCAAGGCAGCGGAAAGTCGCTTACAATGGTTTTCTTAGCCGTTAAATTACGCCGTATCAAGGAATTAAAGAATCCGACCATAGTTGTTGTAACCGACCGTAAAGACTTAGACGACCAGATTACGAATACTTTCCGTCGGTGTGGCTTTCCAAATCCACAACAGGCCGCTTCTGTGGCTAAGTTAAAGGACATACTCCAACAAGGCCCTGGAACAACAGTTATGACACTGGTACAGAAGTTCCAGGAAGACGCAGAAAAGAACGGGTACCCGGAATTAACTAAATCAGAAAATGTTTTTGTCATGGTAGATGAAAGTCACCGAACGCAATATAGTGGCTTAGCAATGAATATGCGTACAGCCATGCCTAATGCTTGTTATCTAGGTTTTACAGGGACGCCAATTGATAAAGAAGATAAGAGCACTATCCGAACATTCGGAACATACATAGATAAATACACGATTGAACAAGCAGTTGAAGATGGTGCTACTGTTCCAATTTTTTATGAAGCACGTATGGTCGACTTACACGTTCAAGGGGATTCTTTAGACGATTTATTTGACCGAAAATTCCGGGAATACAGCGACGAAGATAAGGAGCGAATCAAAAAAAGGTATGCAACGGAAGAAGCCCTAATTTCTTCCCCTAAGCGGATTAAACGCATTGTTCTTGATATGATTGAACATTATGAAACTCATATTAAGCCTAATGGGTTTAAAGCCCAGGTTGTTGCTGTTACTAGGGAAGCGGCAGTTACATATAAAGAGCTATTTGATGAATTGAGCGATTATGAATCTAAGGTTATTATTTCCGGCGGTCATAACGATGAGGAGCGAATGAGAAGACATCATTTAACTAAAGATGAGGAAAAGCGGGTAATTGAACGCTTTAAAAAGCCCATGAGTGAGGATTCGCTAAGCTTTATCATTGTTTGTGACAAGCTGCTAACGGGCTTTGACGCTCCAATAGAACAAGTAATGTACCTTGATAAACCGTTAAAAGAGCATAACCTCCTACAAGCAATCGCCAGAACGAACCGTACCTATGATAAAAAGACATATGGTTTAATTGTTGATTATTATGGGGTATCACGCTTCTTAGAACAAGCTTTGGGTATCTTTGCTGAACATGATATTAAAGGTGCTTTGCAAAGTGTTGATTCAGAGATTCCTCGTTTGCAGTCCCGGCACCGGAGAGCTATGCGGTTTTTTGATTATGTCCGAAAAGATGATTTGGAGGGTTGCATTCAAATTCTAGAGCCGGAAGACGTCCGCAATGAGTTTGATACCGCTTTTAAGAAGTTTTCCGAAAGCATGGATATGATTTTACCGAACCCGAAGGCAAGTCCTTATTTGGAAGACTTGAAATTCCTTGGTAAAGTACGGCAACTAGCAAAATCTCGTTATAGGGAAGATAGTTTGGACATTTCCGATTGTGGTCAAAAGGTAAAGGAGCTTATTGAAGAATATTTATTTGCAACGAATATCGAAGTGATCCATGAACCAATTGACATATTATCCAATAAGTTTGATAAACGGCTAGAGGAAGCGACTTCACCCGAAGCTAAAGCGGCGGAAATGGAACACGCCATTCGCCATGAAATCAAAGTTAAAATTGATGAAAACCCTGTTCTTTATACTTCACTAAAGGAACGCTTAGAAGAGCTAATTAAAAGGCGTAAGGACCGCCAAGTGACCATTGAAGAGCTATTAGCGGAATATAGAGAGATGGTTCAAGAAATGCGGAACACTGCTCAGAAAAGCCAGGAACATGGTTTTACCAGAGAGCAATATCCGTTTTTCCAAATGCTTGAGCAGCAGCTGCCAGATGAAGAGGATAAGGAAGCCTTAAAGGAGTTAACACATATCATTACAGAGGATATACAAGAACAAGCCGTAATCGAATGGACAGAAAAAGAGGACGTAAAGAGGGAAATGCGAAAACGAATAAAGCGACAGCTGCGTGCAACCAAGTGCCCCAAGGATAAAATTGAAGGATTGACGCAACAGTTGATGGATCTAGCCGAGGTACATTATAAGAAATGAGGTATAACAAAAAGCAAAGAAAAGTCTTTGATTACTACGAAGGCTTTTCTTAGTTTTTGCTCTTTGTTAAGAAAGGATTATTATGGAAAAGGTAAAAAGCAATCAAATGTCTTCTAATGTTTTTGGAGGTATATTTATTATATTTGGGATTTGGATGGTAAATATTTTCCAGGGTTCAGAGAGCATAAGTGAAAAAATCCTATTTTTCCTAGTGGCGTACTTTATGTTTTACATGGGTATATATGTAATATTTAATAAACTAATAGAAAAATATAAAATATTATCAATTATTTTTAAAAAAGTTTTATCGATACCCATCATAGTAATATTTATTATTCAATACTTTGCAGCACCGATACTATCTGCAATGATGTTTTTGGCGTTTTACTTTATACCCTCATTAATCATTTTGAATGTTTCAAATACATACCCATTTATATCCCAATCTGTAGAAGGCATTATTTATATAGTAAGTTTAATTTCGGTTTTGATATTCGCGTACAAGGGAAATAAGGTTATGGCATTTTTTGTAGAAACTTTTAACACTGTTTTTGCAAGAGAAATACTCCATAAATTTTCTTCACCGTATTATACCCGGCCTATGAGTTATTTCTTAATGATATGCATATACGTTATTTATAACTTTGATTATTTTTCGGGTGGAGAAATAGTTAGGTTTATTCCAACTGAATTATTAACTGTAATCAAAGAAGTTTTTGTTACTTTTGTTGCTGTTGATACTTTGATTCAAATTATAGTTAACAACAAAGAAAAACAAAAGCTAATTTAAAGTTAATACTTGACCGTTTATGCGTAACCATTCTTTTCTATGTTCATAATCCGGGAGTATCGACCGAACAAAACGCCAATAATCTGCAGAGTGATCTGGATATTTTATATGAGCTAATTCATGTACAAGGACATAGTCAACAACCGACATTGGAGCCATCAAAATCCGCCAATTTAGATAAATGGCTCCTTCTTTTGTGCAAGTGCCCCAGCGTTTTTGTTGCTCCTTAAAGGCTATTTTTGTAGGCTCTAGTTCCATTTTGGGGAAATAGACCCTTAACCTTTCCTCGACCTTCCTTTTTCCTTGATTGATGTACCATTCTTTAAACAGGTCGCACAATTTATTGACTTTTTCTTCATCAGTCATATTGGCCGGAATATTTGCGATAAATCGTCCTTGTTTAAAGTATAAGGTTGGTTTATTCAATGTTTCGTTTTTATGGACCTTTAGCCGATAATGCCGCCCAAGATATGCGAATTTTTCTCCGCTCACATACTCCTTTGGCGGCGGTGCTACCGTAACTTCATCAAATTCAAATTTTTTCTTTAATATCCAGGGAGCTTTTTTGTGAAGTATTTCTTCTAACTTTCCGGAACCGAGCCCTTCTGGGCAATGAGCTTAACGCCTTCTTTTAGGCAGACAGAAAGTGAAACATCTTTCTTTCCTTTTATGTATTGAACGGTATAATCAATCGTTGTGTTTCCGAACCGATAGCTTAGCATGATGTGAAATTTCCTCCCGTCGTTTACATACCTATTTTATAATCATGAAAAAACTTGGTCAAACTCTCGGTAATAGAAGGTTATGCAAGTAAAGGAATCCAGGGAAAGGTTTTAGTATTGAATACAATTCATTTTTATTCTTCATTAACCTCTAATGCATGTTCGTCTTCGTTCAAATAAAAAATAGTTTTTACTCCATTTTCCTCAAGTGTTTCATCAAAGGTTTCTCTCAAACTTTCACGCCCATCTTTTCTTTTACCGACATAAAATAGATGTGGATTTATCATATAACCGTTTTGTACTTTTACAATGAACTGTTTTTCACGCAATCGTGTAATGGACTTTGATACATTTCCTTTATCCATATGTAACTTCGCGGCTATTTCCTTCTGTTTTATGTATGCTGTGTTATCGTCACCTTTCATTTCTTCACATAGGTAGAATAACACTCTGTAGTCAGAAGCTACAAAATTGCTGTCACGTAAGTGATGAAACCATTCCAGGACAAATGATCCCCAAAAATAATGATTTTCCCTTCTTCTTGCCATTATTTCACCTCATTTTATAGTATATATAACAACTTTTTGCTTTTTTATTGTATTATATACAACCTTAATATGCCTATTTTACAACTTTTTTAATATAGTTGTCCATATAGAAATGTTGTTATACCAATAGTTTGTTGGCTATTTTTCGCTTTTTTATCCGTTCCCTTAATATATAGGTGTGGGTAAACTTGTACATAGGAACGCTTATCGTGCGTTTGAGCAAATTTTACTTAGAAGGAGATGAACATAATGGTAAAATGGATTCAACAACAGACATGGTGGATCAGTCTAACATTAGCACTGTTAATAGCTTTTTTTCCTAATTCATTCACTATGTTTGGGAAGACAATGATTAATGTTTTTTATCAATATTGGTTGCAAATTAGTGTCATGATAATTATTGTGTTGTTAGTACTAATATTAAATAAAAAAAATAAGCCCCCTAAATAATCAGGGAGCCAAAGTAATAACTGCCAATAAGTGTTCAACGCGGTTTTACTTATTTTCATTTTGACCCTTCCAAAGTTCCGGAAAGGTCTTTTTTATTATTTGTGTCTACTGTGCTTAGTTCTTTTTAGGAAACCCGATTTCAGTATTCGGTGAAGTTCATCTGAAGCTTTCCCATTAATTATTGCAGTAACGTATTCCTTTTATCGGTTCTCCATTAATCATGAATTCTCGTCGGTTCATTGTCCTAGTGATTTCAACAATGGAATTTGTGTAGGCGTATTCCTTAACAATGAACTTTTCTAAAGTATTTGCTTCATAACCCTCTGCTAAATTTACATAATGCTGCAGCCTTTTTATTTCGTCTTGTGATCTCCGTACGGTGATTAAATTCGCCAGATACATCTCCCCCTTTTAGAAAGAAATTTGGCAAAAGCGTTTCCCCTCTTTACAGTTCTGTGAACATTATCGATTGGTCAAACTGTTAATAGTCCGGAAACAGGAATAAAGAAAAGAGGGATATTTGTGAACGAATTGCTAGAAGCAAAATTAACGATTGCAAAAATTAAAACACAGCTGCTCGATCTTGCTGAGAGCTAATCGCTGACGATTTAACGGATAAGGCGTATGCGGTAGAAAGGATTTTAAGGGTATTAGAGCATGTTGATGAACAGAGTTATTTAGAATTTTATTACCGAAAATCCCTTGATAAATAAAAATTATTATACGATAATTAGACTGTCGTGATTAAGAGTGAAACTGGCGAGAACTTCGCAAAAAGACTGGCGAGGAACACGCTGGAAACGTTGATATAAAGGGATTTGCAGAGGGCTGATTGGGGTGCTGGTGCCCTCCACAGTCTTCAAAACTGCTTGAGACCTGCGTGCCAGGTCTGGTGGGTTCGATTCCCACGCAGTCCCGCCAACCTTGACTTATAAGGGTTTATGAGGTTTTTTAATGAAGGTGATTGAAAGGTAAAGTTGTTGGCCAACAACTGAAAATATTATCTTTGGTCACATTTTGGTATCATGGGTTTTTTCATCATTTACATAGGTTATTTAAACAGCTGCTCGAATTGATGGGCGGCTTCTTTTTGCATATTTGGTAACACGTGAGTATATGTGTCCATCGTTATGCCGATTGTTGAATGACCTAGTCTTTCGGAAACAACCTTAGGATGAACTCCTTGTTGTAGCAATAAAGTAGCGTGTGTATGCCTTAAATCATGAAAACGGATATAGGGTAAACCGCTTTTATTAACCATTTTACGATAATTTCTCGCCATTTCGGTAGGTTGAAGTGGTTTGCCATTTACATGAGTAAAAACTAAATCTAAGTCCTGATATAACTGACCAAGTAAAAGCTTATCCGTCAATCGCTGCTTGTATAATTTTTTCAATTCTTTGGCAAGGGTTGTGGAGATGGTAATAGACCTGCCTTTTCCAGATTTCGGTTCTTATAATGTTAATCCAACTCCTTTTACTTCTTGTAAGGATTGTCTAACAGAAATTACAAGATTATCAAAATCAACATCCTGCCAACGTAAACCTAATACCTCACCTCGCCTCATTCCTGTATAGATAGCTGTTTTGTAGACGGGATAGTATGAGGAAGTTTTGGCAATCTCCAAAAAGACTTTAACCTGATCGTTATTCCACGTGAGCATTTCAACTTTTTTAGTTTTTGGTGGAGTTACTGCCTCTGCCACATTTCTGGCTAAGAATTGCCATTTAACAGCATCCTTTAATACTTTATGAATCAGTCTATGATGATGTTTTACTGATTGAGGGGAAAGACCTTCGCCATCAATTTTTCCGTTTACTAATTTTTGAGAGTAATATTCTTGTAAATGTGAGGGATGCAGCTTTGAAATCTTAATATTTCCTAATGACGGTTTAAGATGTTGTGTAATCATATAATGATAGCCTTCTAATGTTCTTGCAGCTTTATTGGGTTTTGCATAGTTCTCAAGCCAATAATCCAGATACTCCCCAAAAAAGATGTCTTTAGCTTCAAAATATGTGCCTTTATCAAGCGAATTTAGCTGTTCATTAAGGTATTTTTCTGCCTCCTTCTTTGTTTTAAAGCCTCTTTTTTTCTTCTGTTTTCTTTTACCTGTTTGAGGATCTTTTCCGAGATCAAAAAGAACGAACCACGATCCTCCATCTTTTTTTACTGTTCCACGCATAACTAAACTTCCACTCCTGTCATTGTATTAATGTAAAAGTTATAGTTACCGACTATTAGATTATACAATATTCCAAAGTCATAATCGGTAACTATTAACTTGGCCCGAAATTTAATATATAAACCTTTTAAATTAAAAATCATTACAATATTATGATTCTTGACCGGCTAGCCATTTAAGAAAGACTTCTTTAAATATTTTAATGCGCCGCTTTCCGACTCGAACATAGTGAAACTGGTTCGATGACACCAGTTGGTATGCCTGAACTCTGCCAATCCCCAAAATTTGTTGAATATGCGAAACATCAAGTACCTCTGGGTAGCTTTCTAAGTTTTTCATAAAGTAGATTCAACTCCTTTGCTGATAAATTTGAAATAATGTTCATTTAGAATTGCTAAGTTTAATAGCAATGATTGCTGCCACATGTGTATCGTTGAAATCAACAATCAATTATACTTTGTTATCGGTAGGTATAGAAAATCTTGAAGTGGTAATTTTTGGTACTTGATAATTGAGAGAGTAATAACCCTCAATAGTTGACTTATACTAATATAGTAATAAAAAAGAGGATTGGAAAATTAGTGTGGGGGTAGGATAAAAATCCAAAAAAATAATGATTATTGTGAATGAAAAAACTGCAAAAGACAGAATGCTGGCATGCTTGTGATTTTACAGGTTTTTATTTGTGCTTATTTACATTATCAGCTAAACATTGATAAGAACCAAGGACTTAAATTATAGTCTTTGTGGGTCCGATTTGTATTGAAAGGTTGAGGAAATTATTTCAACAGGTAAGATTAGACTTCTACAAAGATAAAAGCTGGCAATTTTGGTATCTTTACTTACGTTGAATAAGCTGCAAAATCGTACTATAGAAAAGAAACAGTTCCGTTAAAGAGTGTGTTTATCTTGTGTTTAATAAACGGGCCAGATTGTTGAGTAATCTTATATTACGTAGGAGACTTATACTGTGCAACAAATAACTTTTTTTAAGAATCTACTTAAAGTAAAAAAGTATCTTGTAATTTATATGTGATGGGTTTCTAGAAACGTAACAGGTTATGGAGGATGTGTTTAGCATTAGTAGTGGAGAACCTTGTATAGTAGGTTAGGTAAACATTACTAAACTATTCTTCCAAACAGCGACATCTATTCATGCAAGATTTAGTTAGAAACAAGGATCATACCAAAGCGGTAATTAAGCATTTTTACTTTAGGATGTACTCGTCTTTGAAGGAATTTAATAAACAAAGTGTGGGCGCTGGAAGGTTCCCCAAAATCGCTAACACTGTACCAACACCACAGGAACTATTTATTCAGTTACTATCTACTAACAAAAAGACTATCCGCAAGGGAATAGTCTTTTTGTTTTTTTAAACTGGCAATAATCAAGCTTTTATAATACAAATGCTTTTAGCGTTTTTTAATTAATAAAGTCTTATCAGATTAAGTTAATAGTAAGCCCGAATTATAAAAAATAAGCGCACCTTTCGGTACGCATCACGAATAGCCGTAAATCCCGATTTTTTTCAATCGAATTTACGGCTTATTTCAATTTTTGCCCACATTCGGCCTGAATCACTTTTGACCAGGGCATGTATTGATCTAAAATTTCAGGTTTTTGATGGATGCCAAGATTGGGCAGATCCGTCAAAAGTTTCTTCAAGTATTCGTAGAAATCTACACCGTTACTTTTGGCAGTTTCTGCGATACTGAGACAAATGGCGTTCGCTTTTGCGCCGGCTTCACTGACTGAGAAAAGCCAGTTTTTTCTCCCCACGACGTTAGGGCGGATGGCGTTTTCAGCGGGATTATTATCGATTTCAACGCGCCCGTCGTTCAGGTATGCTCTAAGTCCATTTGCCCTGTTCAATGTATATTCAGCTGCTTTCGCCAGCGCATTTTTTCCATAGAATGGTGACGTTTCAACCCATTCAAGGAATTTATCTACAATTGGCTTCGAATATTTCTGGCGTTTTTTTCTTCGCTTACTCGGAGACAAATGTTTAAATTTCCTTTCAAGACGGTATAAATCGTCACAAAAGCTCACACCTATACGGCCATTTTTGCTGTCCGCCTTCAGCCAATAACGGCGAACGTGGGCCCAACAATTTGCGAAAGTAACGCCTTCCAACTTGCCATAGGCAGAATAACCATCGCAAATAATCGTTCCTGAAAAGCCTTCAATGAATCCTTCAAGGACGGATCGGGCTCGCGATAATGCACTATGAAAGAGAGTTATTGGTGGTCCTTGGCAAGGAACACTTCGAGACACCCAATTATAAGCATTGGTTTGACCCGATTTACCATCGGAACGGTGGAGTATTTGTCCATATGTTTCATCAATATGTAAAAGCGATTTATTCATCATCAAATCTTTCATTCTTTCATAAATAGGCAATAGCCAATCGTGTGATGCACGAATGACCCAATTCGAAAGATTCTTATCGTTGGTATTCAGGCCGTAACGATCCCATTCCTTAACCTGGCGGTAAAGGGGGAGGTATTGCGCAAATTTATCATAGATGACTTTGGCAAGCACGCTAGGGCTTGCGATGCTACGTTGAATGGAAGGCTGCGGTGCCTTACCACGTTTAATTTGGGCTTTTTGAAATGAATCACCTTTACAATTTTTACATTCATAAGCATGTTCTATGTGTTGGACTTTCTTCATTTTTGCGGGAATAAATTCTGCTTCTTCGCGCACGATTGTACTTCCAATTTCAATCATTTGTCCCTGGCAACAGTCACATTGTATATTTTCTGGATGATAGTGAAATGCTTCAACTTCTATATCATCTCGTAATGAATCATTTCGTTTTTTCTTTTTAATAGTTCGAACAACAGTATAAGAAATGGTCTGTTGGCTTTGTTCTTCTGTGTGCTCAGATTCGCTAAAAGACGGGTCATCATCAAATAATGACGATTGCCCTTCTGGTGCGTTATATCTTGATTTTTCAGTTTTAGAACCATATAAGAGTTTTGTTAAGTGCCGAAGTTGTTGCGTTAACGCTTCGTTCTGTTTCAACGATTGATCCAATTTTTTGGATAGCTCCTGGTTTTGTTGATTCGAATGAGCCAACTGCTCTTCGAGCAATCGAATTACTCTATCAAATTGATTTTCATTCGTAGAAGAAGTATTCGCCACATCATTCACCACTTTTCGTTCGGATTCACTTCTTTTATTATAACGAGTTCGAACAGTGGAATAAAGATAAAATGAAGGGCTTTAACGAATTTAGAAGGCACCTTTTGGTGACTGCTGAATCGCCTTTGGCTGCTGGATAGATAACCCCTCGAGGAGCCACCTGAGCTCCTTTTGAGAGAGATTCCGTACTTCGTTTTCATCCTTTGGCCATTGGAGTTTTCCGTTATCCAAACGTTTATATAGCATGGCGAAGCCATCACCGTCGAAATATAAGCATTTATAGCGATCTTTACTCCATCCTGAAAACAAGAAAATGGAATCCCCGTATGGATCCAATTCAAAGGAATCTTGAATTAATGTGGCTAGTCCGTCAATACCTTTTCTCATATCAGTTTTACCGCAAATGATGTAAATATTTTTTACGCTAGTAAAATCGTGTTTCACGGATTTTTCAACTCCCTCATAACCGTTTGGATGATGTGCTCATCTACGCCGTTGAAGAAGGAGATTTCGGCGTTGCCGGTTTTGATCGTGCAAGTAGGATTTGGAGAAATCACTACTGGATTTGGTGCAGAAGTATTTTTGTTTTCGGAATGTAATGTAACGGGGACGATTGTGAGTTTTTGCTGCGGCATATGAAAAAGCACCTCCTTAAATTGATACGTTGATCATACCAGGCGGTGCTGCTGTTTTTATATGCGTTGTTTGAATACGG